>JBDUBN010000183.1:0-5726 GCA_040004085.1 Novosphingobium sp. | reverse complement strand
CCGGAGTGATGGACAGCCGCGATGCGATTGTCGTCTGCGGGCTGCCAATTGCCGCCGCGTTCTTCCGCCAGCTTGATCCCGCCATGGACATTGAGCTGCTGCGCGCTGAGGGTGAGCAAGTGCCCGCCGGGAGCGAACTGATGCGCCTGACCGGCAATGCCCGCGCCATGCTGACGGCGGAGCGGAGTGCGCTGAACACCGTACAGCACTTGTCAGGCGTCGCTAGCATGACACGGGATTATGTCACCGCGATGGGCGATACGCGCGCCGTGCTGCTTGACACCCGCAAGACCATTCCCGGCCTGCGCCATTTGGAAAAATACGCGACCCGTATGGGCGGGGCGCAGAACCACCGGCTTGGCCTGTGGGATGCGGCGATGATCAAGGACAACCATGTCGCCGTGGCGGGCGGCGTTGGTGAGGCAGTCGCGCGGGCCAAAGCAGCGGGTGTCACCCGAATCATCTGCGAGGTTGACCGGCTTGACCAGATCGAACCCGCTTTGGCCGCCGGAGCCAGCCACCTGCTGCTCGATAACATGAACCCGGCCCAACTGCGCGAGGCAGTGGTTCTGGTCGCTGGCCGCGCGACGTGCGAGGCGTCAGGCGGGGTGCGGCTCGATACCATCGCCGCGATTGCCGCCAGCGGCGTGAACTTCGTCTCGGTCGGGCGTTTGACGCAGAGCGCCCCGGCGGCAGACATCGGCCTCGACTTTACCCCGCTTTGAGGTGCATATGAGTGGTCGGAATCGCAGGTTGATGCCAGCGGCTCTGAACAGGGATCACTGAAAGGTATGCACATGCGTCCGGTATCGATGCGCAGCTTCGAGCGGCTTTATCTGTTCGCGATTGTAGTCGGGGTGGTCGATGCGCTGCGCTCGATCGATCATCTGACCGTCGCCAATCAATTGGGCATGGGGCGTGGTCCGGTTGTGGCCGCGCTCTGCGTCAGCACCGGGTTTTCGCTGCTGTTGTGGTATCTGACCGCGCGCCGGGCAAGCGTGCTGGCGATGTGGGTGATGGTGGCGGTGACCGCGTCTGAAGTGCTGTTTCTGGCGTGGAAGCTGGCGCATCTGGGCGACAATCCAGCTCTGGGGCTGGCAGTCACCTTTACCATCACCGCGCTCAAGGTCTTGGCGCTGTCCTATCTGTTCCGCCCCGATGCCCGCCAATGGCTGAGCGCAGAGGCGCATTGATCCGCTCTAAATGCCCATTTCCTCCAGCAGCGCGGCGATGCCCTGACGGTAACGCGCGAAGCTGTAGTTTTCGGCATGGCGCGGCGCGGCGGTGCGCCACTGGCTCAGGCGGTCACGGTCGCTGATTGCGTCCAGCATGGCGGCAAGCAGGCTGTCGGTATCGATCCGGTCGAGCATGATCCCGGTTTCCGCCGTCACCACGGGCGCGCAGTTGCGTGACTGGATCAGCGCGAGGCCGGAGGCCAGCGCCTCGTAAAGCGTGATTCCCGCGCCCTCGAAATAGCTGGGCAGCAGGAACACGTCGTGCGCCCGCATGATCGCGGGCACATCGGCGCGGGCGACAGTGGGGATGTGCGTGACGCGGCTGGCGTAAGGGGCAAACATTTTGGCCGGGACCTTCAGATCGCCGACAATCGTCAGTTCGGCCTGTGCGGCCGGGATGCGGGCGATGGCTTCCAGCACGTGGTGGATGCCCTTGCGCGGGATCGCCAGCCCCAGGAACAGGAACTTGACCGGGCGGTTCTGGCCCACCGGCTCGGGCAAAGGCGCGCCGCCGAACAGGGCTGCGTCATAGCAATAGTTCATGACGTGCAGCTTGGCGGTGATCGCGGGGTCGGCTGCGGCGTCGCGGATGGTTCCGGCGGCAAAATCGCAGCCGACGAGGATCTTGTCGGCCAGTTCGTATTCGCGGCTGTCGCGCGCGATGTTGGCGGCGGGTTCGGCCAGTTCGGTCGGCAGGAACCAATCGCCATAGCGCTCATGCAGATCGGCCATCATGGCGTTGTAGACGCGGAAATCGCCGTTGGTGCGGTCCAGAATGCAGCGGCGGCCATGCTGCCGGGCCAATTCGAACGAGGTCAGCGAACTGCCGTTATAGCCCCACAGGGCGAACTCGCGGTCCGATCGCAAGTCCGCTGCGATGGCCGAAACGAAGCGGTGATTGCCAAAGGCGTCGAGCCAGCCCGCCGTCCGCCTGAGGCCGATGCGGGCGGCGATGCGTTCCGCCCATTCGGTCATGCCAGAGGTGCGCACCAGCGCCGGATCGAGCGCGGGATGGCTGAACCGGCGGAATTCGCGGTGCAGACGCGCGCCCACGCCGCCGGGCAACCGCTCAAGCAGGTAGGGGAAGCGGTCGGGCTGATAGAAGATCGAGGTGGCAAAGAATTCCAGCCGTCCGAGATCCTGCAGCGCCGCCGCCGTCTGCCAGCTGTGCTGGGTGCCGGGATGGAACACTGCCACCTGCATTGCCAATCCGAAGCCTCCCCGACCGGCGACCCCGGACTCTGGCACCCTAGCGGCTGAGTAGGGCCAGCAACAGGGGGCGCAGACCAAACTTTCAAAGCGGCCATTCGGTTAAGAGCTTTCCTACAAATAACCATATAGGTTATCACGGTGCGAATCAGCTTCCAGAAAGGAATTGCGATGCCTTCCGTCCCGCTCTTGTCCCCGGCCCGTTTTGCTCCGCCCTTCGCCATGTCGTTTGCCAATCCCGCCGGGGATATCGACGTGGTGAGCGCCACCAACCCCATGCCCGTCGCCAGCGCGCCGCTCCCCGCCGCTACCGCGCTCGCCGGGTCTATCGCCGCGACAGGCGTGCGCGGGCCGTTCCAGCCGGTGCTGGGCCGTTCGGTCATGCTGTCCTTGGCGGGCACATGGGTCGGCACCGCGCGCCTGCTGCGCTCGGTCGATGGCGGCACCACCAAGCTACCGCTGACCGCGATGGGCCAGACTTACGGCAGCTATACCGCCAACGTGTGCGAACCGGTGTGGGAAGAAGGCGAGGTCGGGGCGACGCTGTACCTTGATGTGACGCTGACGTCCGGCTCGCTGACTTACCGGATGGGGCAGTAATCATGGGAATGGACATCATCGCCCGGGCTGTGGCGACTACAGCCTCCACCAAAGCGAACGCGGCCTCGGCAACCGCGAACAGCGTCTCGGCAACAGCCAATACCGCGCTGACGACCGCGAATGCTGCCTCGGCGACGGCTACGGCGGCTTCGACCACTGCCAACAGCGTTGCCGCGACTGCGAACACGGCGCTGACGACGGCGAACGCGGCCTCTGCAACCGCGAATGCGGCCTCCACCACGGCGAACAGCGTTGCCGCGACGGCCAATACCGCGCTGACGACCGCCACCGCGGCATCCGCCTCGGCAACCACAGCGCTCACTACGGCGAATGCGGCTTCGGCCACCGCCAACAGTGTCTCCGCCACGGCAAATACTGCGCTCAGCACCGCCAATGCGGCATCGGCAACGGCATCGTCGGCATCGACAGTCGCTGCTCAGGCGCTGGCAAAGGCGGCACCGTTCGATGTGTTTACCGCCATCGGCGCCAAGACCATCGACCCGGCGATCACCGCGATCCTGACCAGCGGCTATACCACCGTTGGCGTGGGCGGAGCGATCTATGTGGCCGATGCACTGGCGACGTCCGCACTGGCCACGGCGCATCCGCGTTTTTGCAAGGTCACCGCCAATGGCCGCTATTTCCGTTTGCTCGGCGATAGCGCGAACGAGATCACGGTGCGCCAGGGCGGCGCCATCGGCAATTCTCCGGGCACCAATGCGCAGCCTGCGATTCAGGCGGCGATCAACTATGCCTGCGCGGTGGGGATTCCCACAGTCTACTTCCCCGATGATTGCGAGCTGTGGTGTCCGCTGGTCACCGGTGGCAACGGACTGACCGGAACCCCGATCATCATTCCGACAACCGGCGGCTTGCGCCTGCGCGGGCGGCCCGATCAGACCAAGTTGGCGCTGAAGAATTCGGCGGGCGGCAGCAAGAACACCGTGACCCAGACGCTCAGTTCCGCCCCGTGGGGCGGCGGCGGCGTTCGCGTTTCGCCCAATGGCGGGTTTGCCGGCGGCACCATGCAATGGGTGGCGATTGACAGCCTGAACATCGACGGCGGGGTGACCTATAACCCCGCCGACCGCAGCAATACCGACGTCTTTGACAAGGGCTTCTGGGCCGATTGCGCCATCGGCAAGGTCGATTTCCGCAACGTGACGCTGAAAAACTTTGGCGGCGAAATCTATTACATGGGCGGCAGCAACGTCGGCGAGCAGTACCTTGAAAACTGCGTATTCGATGGCTCGCCGCAGTCAGCCCTGAACGCGGGCGGCAGCGGCAGCACGTTCGTGGGCATCAACGTTCAGGCCGGCAACAGCTATCAGGCGTGCGAGGTTCTGGGCGGCAATGGCTTCACCATGATCGGCGGGCGGCTGTATGATTTCTACTCGTCGACGATCTTTGGCGGGCCTGATCCAACCTATCTGGGCGGCTATCCCTATAACTTCCCGGTGCGGGCGAGTACCCGCCGCCCGCCGTGGATATTCCTTGACGGGGTGCGCGTGGAAGGCGCGGTTGACGCCTTGTCGCTTGGTTCATGGACGCGCGGACGGCTGATCGCCACCGATGCGGTTATCGCGCTGGGGCCGATGATTTCCGATGTGAATATCGAAATCGAGGCCTGGCTCGATCAGCGTACCGGCACCGAGGCCGTGCGCATTGGCGGTCCGCCGACCGCAACGACGCAGATGAGCGGCGCACCGGTGGGCACGTTCATGCCGGTGCCTTCGAACCTCAACGTCAAGCTGACCTGCAAGCGCACGGCGCTGGCACAGGCCAACAACCGCTCGTTTTCCTCCGGGTTGCGGATCTATGCCGGGCTGGTTGACAAGGACACCTGCCAGTTTGCCATCTCGGGCGATGCGGATCAGGTGTTCCAGATCCAGGGCACCGCGCCTGCGGGCTTTGCCTTGCCGCTGATCTCGGCAGACAATTTCCGCTCCACCGGGCAACCTTATGGCGGCGGCTATGATTACCCGGCGGCGGATACGGCCTATAATGTGCAATGGTCGGCCATGGCGTTCTCGGGCGGCTCGGGCGCGCCGAAGATTACCATTGGCACCGGCTATGCTTATGCCAATGGCCAGAAGGTGACGTTCTACAAGCAATCGGGCAGCGCCTCGCCAACGTTTCAGGCCAGCGCCAGCACCTTCAAACTGCCGGCCGACCGCGTGCTGGCGAATGCCGGTGACCGGATCGAGCTGGTCTATGACAGCGTCATCGGCAAATGGGTTGAATCGCTGTTTGAAGGCCAGCAGGCCGCGGGCGGATCGATCAGCAACGGCAGCGGCCTGTCGCTGGTCGGTAGCACGTTGGCGGTAAAGCTGGGCAGCGGGCTGGCGTTCGACGGTTCGCAGAACGTCACCGTCGATGCCACAGCCGGATCGGGCGTCCTGAAATACGGCCGCATCGTCATGGGCGAGGCGGCGGGCGGCCTGACCAACGGGGCCAATGTCACTTATACGCTGGCCAACACACCGCAGAACGGCGCGGTGGCGCTGTTCGTCAACGGGGTGCGCCAGCAACTGGGCGCGGGCAAGGATTTCACCCTGTCCGGCCTGACGATCACCATGACCGCCGCGCCTGCCGCCACCGACGTGCTGATCGCGGACTACGTCTATTGATGGCGCTCTGGCTCGGCCTGCGCTTCCCGGCTTTGACCAATTCAACAAGGAT
>JBDUBN010000182.1:0-5733 GCA_040004085.1 Novosphingobium sp. | reverse complement strand
AACGAAGTCATGCGCAACCTCATCGCAGAGCGGTTCCTCGAACTCCCCAAGGGCTAACGCCACCTGCACAAAGGAAAGGGGCCGATCCGGACTGTCCGGATCGGCCCCTTTTGTCGGCTTGGCGGAAAGTTCGGTCAGGGGCGGCGCTGGCCCAGCACATACTGTTCCAGGTTGCGGTGGAAGTTGGTGATCTCTTCCTCCTGGACCGGGTTGGGGCGGGCATAGGAGAACGCCCGGCTCTTCATGCCCTTCTGGACCATGTTCATGTTGGCGAGGTCCTGGTCGACGATCAGGCCGAAGCTCTTGCCGGTAATGTCCTTGTGAACCTGCGTCTCGACCTTGGGTTCCATACCCGGGCCATAACGCTTGAGCGACCAGATGTTGAAGATGCACTTTTCAGGATCGTCGCCATCGGGCCGTGCGCGATACCAGACGGCGCCGTCGAAGTAGGGCAGAGTCACGCAGTTTGGGAAGATATGCCAGTCGGTCCCCGCCTTGTACATCGCCTCCGGCGTCAGGTTGGGCGGATATCCGCAACCTTCCTCCTCGGCAGCCTTGCGGCCCAATTCAATCGCCATGCCGAAGGCCATCATCGGGTCGACGTCGGCTGGCAGCTCGTGCATGATCCGCTTGGCGGCCTCGAAGTCGCGGTCGGTGAAAATCGCGGCAAAGTCCTCTTCCATCTGGCGGAAGAACTCGATCACGCCGGGGCGCACGTCGGCCGGCGTCTCGCGCTTCAGTCGGGGTGATGGCGTGCCGGCCATGGCCGTGGCGCCCCAATAGCCGAAGTGGGCGTGCTTGCCGTGTGAGAAGCTGGTGGTGTAGTCCTCGCCCTGGACCGGAAGCAGTTGAGTGTGGGTGGCGGCCACGTGATAGCCTTCCATGAACGCTTCCAGCGCCACCTTCCAGTTGCACGGGATGTGCAATTCCAGCGCCCAGCGGAACCGCATGTTTTCGAACTCGAACGGATCGAGATGCTCGGGGATCGGGTTAAGGTACTCTTCCAGCGTCTCGCACTCGGGATCCATGTTGATCCACACGAAGCCGCCCCAGAGCCCGGTCTTCACGCGGTGCAGGTCGATGTTTTCATTGTCCAGCGTGCCGCCCCAGTCTTCCTTGTCCTGGACCACCACGTTCTTGCCGGCGAGGTCGAAGGTCCAGTTATGATACTGGCAACGGAAGTTCACCGCGTGGCCGCAGCCCTGCATGATCTGGCGTCCACGATGCGGGCAGACGTTGAAGAATGCGCTGACGCTGGTGCCATCGCGATCGCGCACGACGACGATGCTCTCGTCGGCAACGTCATAGACGATGAAGTCGCCGGGATTGGGAATCTGCTCCTCGCGGCAAGCCACCTGCCACACCTTGGGCCACAGGTTTTCCTTTTCCTTTTGGACAAATTCGCGCGAGATATAGTTATCGCGCGACACCCGGATCACGTCGCGTACGCGCGGTTTATCGGAAACTGTCGGCATCCTGCTCTCCATCGTTAAGTTATGCAGTAATTACCCCATAAGTGTCGGGCCCGCAAGTTGTCAGCTGACCAGAAACCCTCCGTCGACCGTCGACTTGCCGCGGAGGCCGAACAGCGCGCTGTCGGTCTAAACATGGCTGCCAAACAATCAGCGGTGCCAGCGCGGCGCGCTGTTCCGGGGTCAGAGAAATGGGCCGCCGGGTGGTCCGATCAACGTAGACATGAACGAAGTGTCCGGTGCTTGCGGGGTGATCTTCACCCGCGCGGAACAGGCCCACCTCGTAGCGCACGCTCTTGTCGCCCAGCCGGGCGATGCGCAGCCGGGCATCGACCACTTCGGGAAACTCGATCGGCTGGTGGAAGTCGCATGCGCTCGAAACGCACAGCCCGATCGAGGGCGAGGTGCCCATTGCGATCACGCCGGTCTCGACGATGTAGACCGTCACCACCTGGTCCATCATCGCATAGTAGATCGCATTGTTGACGTGCCCATAGGCATCGCAGTCCATCCACCGCACCGGGATGGCCAGAGTGTGGCGGTAGTCGGCCCGGGTTTCGGTCTTGCGGTCGGTCACCAGCTTAGTCCCAAGCCGCCGGAAAGTTGCGAACGATCCAGAAGTTGATGGCATCGTAGTACCTCACCGGCGCGGTCAGGCGCAGCTTGGGCAGGCGCTTGATGAAGATGCGCAGGGCGATCCCCGCCTCCATCCGCGCGGTCCATGCGCCGGGGCAGAAATGGGCGCCGGAGCCGAAGGCAATGTGGCGCTTGCCCTTGCGGTCGAGCCGGAAGGTGTCCGGATTCTTGAAGTAGCGCGGATCGCGATTGGCGCTCAGCACCGAGAACAGCACCCGTGTGCCCTGGGGAATGGTCTCGCCGCCCATCTCGACCGTTGTGGCGGCCTCGCGGAACATGCCCATCGCGGGCGGCTGCAGCCGCAACGATTCCTCGATGGCAGCGTCGACCAGGTCGGGATCGGCCTTGACCCGTTCCCACAGTTCGGGCTGCATGAGCAGGTTGTTCAGCGTGTTCAGCATCAGCGCGCCAGTCGTATCCACCCCGCCCACGAAGAATCCGCGGATAGTCCGGCGCAGTTCGTCGTTGGTGAGGTAACGCCCCTCATACGGCGACGTCATCAGTACCGATGTCAGGCTGTTGTCGATCACTGTCCCGACATGCTCCGGCCCCGGCGTGGTCACCCCGGCATCGCGCAATTGCTGGCGCTTCAGTTCGAACTGCTCGTCGAAGAATGCATACATCTCGGCGATGACGCGCTGCTGCTCCTCAGGATCGCGGATCATCGCGTCGAGAAAGGAATCCGTCCAGCGCCGATACAGATCGACCGGAGCCTCGGGAAAGCCGAGCGCGCGCGCGGCCACCTTGGCGGGCACGGGTTTGCCGAACAGGTGCTGGAGGTCGCCCGAGCCAAGGTCGGCGAACGTGTCAATCACCTCGTTGGCGATGCGTGTGCAATCCGCTGCCCAGCGCTTTACCCCGGCGGGCGACATATAGGCATTGTAAAGGCGCTTGAACGCGTTGAATGTCGGCGGGTCCTGGTTGAGGGCAATGCCCTGCTCCATCCGTGCCAGCTGGCTTCCCCATTCCTTGCTGAAGTGCTGGGAGTTGTCGAGCACCTCCCGCACGTTATCGAAGCCCGCCGCGTAAAAATACTCGCCCCCCGCCGCCTCGGCCACACCAAGCTCGCGCAGTTGGTGGTGAAACGCTGGCCGGTCAGCCAGAGCATCGGGCGCGTTCGGGTCGACAGTGCGCATAACCTCTCCTGGGGACTCGGCGCCCCCCGTATCGCGCCGGATAAGAAGCCCAGCCCCGCCTCGTTGCAATGACGCGGAGGAAAGCATCGCGTCTTCGATACTAATGGCGGCGTCCCCGAATCACGCCCCGGCCTTTACCGCCTGATCCCATGCCAGTTGGATCAGTTCGGGCAGCGCCTGCACCCGCTCGGCGGTCTGGGCTCGGACGGGATGCCCAGCGTTGTGATATCCGCTCCGACCAGCCCGGCAACGGTGTGCGGGGGCATCGCCCCGCCTCCACATCCTCGCGGTACTGCTTCGACCAGCGACCGATCTGGCGTTCGAAGAAATTGCCCGGACGGCCATCGTCGCCATCGGGGACCGTCTGGCTTAAAGCACCGCAGCTTCGCGCAGCGCGGCGATCCTTGCTGCGTCGTACCCCAGTATGTCGCGCAGGACGGCATCGTTATCCTGCCCCAGCGTAGGCGGGGCCGTGGCCTCGCCGATCGGAGTGGCCGACATGCGGATAGGATTGCGCAGCATCGGGAGATCACCCGCCGAGGCGTGCTGGGCATGGGTCAGAATCGCGCGGTGTTGCACCTGCGGATTGTCGAACACCATCGCTATATCGTTCACCGGGCTGGCGGGCACCTCTGCCTCGTCCAGCGCATCCAGCCAGTCGGCAGCAGACCGCGTCGCAAACAGCCGGTTGAGGATAGCGAGCAGGGCATCGCGATTCATGATCCGTTGCTGGACCTGATCGAACCGCGGATCGGCAGCCACCTCGGGCTCGCCCAGCACCCGCATCAGCGCACCAAACTGCTTGTTGGTGCTGGCGACCACGAAGATGTCGCGGTCGCTGCATTTGAACGCCTGCGAGGGAATGCCGCCGAAGCCCCCGTTGCCGCGCCGTTCCGGCACGACGCCTGAAATCAGGAAGTTCTGCGCATAGTGCGACAGCGCGGCGAGCCCGCAATCGAGCAGGGCCATATCGATGAACTGGCCCTCGCCGGTCTGGTCGCGGTGACGCAGGGCGGCAAGAATCGCGTTGCTGGCATAGAGCCCGGTCAGGATATCGACCATCGACACGCCGACCTTCATCGGCCCGCCACCGGGCACACCATCGGGCAGGCCCGATACGCTCATCATTCCGCACATCGCCTGAAACACGCCATCATAGCCGGGCCGGGCGGCGTAAGGCCCATCCTGCCCAAAACCGGTGATGGAGCAATAGATCAGTCCCGGATTCTCGGCCTTGAGGCTCTCGTAATCGAGGCCGTATTTGGCCAAGACCCCGGTGCGAAAATTCTCGATCACCACGTCCGATTTCGCCACCAGTTCGCGCAGCAGGGCGGCGCCCTCGGGCTTTGAGTGATCGACCGTTATGCCCAGCTTGTTGCGATTGCAACTGAGGTAGAAGCCTGCATCGGCGGTGAGATTGCCGTCTTCGTCATTCAGGAACGGCGGGCCATAGGAACGGCTGTCATCACCTGCGCCGGGCCGCTCGACCTTGATTACCTCGGCCCCCAGATCACCCAGCATCTGGGCGCAGAACGGCGCGGCGAGAATCCGGCTCAGGTCGAGCACCCGTACGCCTTTCAACGCTTCTGACGGCATTATTCCCCCGCTCCTCATCGCTTGAATATGGCAATCAGCGACTTTGGCCCGCGAGGACAACCTTGCCGGGTGGCACATCATAACAGCGATATGTCCGCGCACGCTCACAGCGCCGCTCGCCATCCGGCGCCACGGTTGCCAAAGGAACGGTCAGGGGTCCATTTGGCCCGGACATGATCACGAACAAGCGGAGACCGCCATGAGCGCAGTTGCATACGAGGTAGATGGCGAGGTCGCGGTGCTGACCGTCAACTACCCGCCGGTCAACGCGCTGAGCGCGGCTGTGCGGGCAGGCCTTGGTGAAGCGCTGGAGCGCGCAGCGGCCGACGCGGCGGTGGAGGCCATCGTAGTCGTGGGGAGCGGCAAGACCTTCATCGCCGGGGCCGACATCACCGAATTCGGCACCGAGAACAGCAAGCTGCTGCCTTCGCTAAAAGATTTGCAGCACAGCCTCGAAACCTCGCCCAAGCTGACCGTGGCCGGGATTCACGGCACGGCACTGGGTGGCGGGCTTGAACTGGCGCTGACCTGCCATGCGCGCGTCGCGGTTGCCTCGGCCAAGGTCGGTCTGCCCGAAGTGAACCTCGGCATCCTGCCCGGCGCAGGCGGAACCCAGCGTTTGCCCCGCCTGACCGGCGTGGAAGTGGGCATCGACCTGATCACTTCGGGTAAACACATTCCCGCCGCCAAGGCGCTGGAACTGGGTGTGGTGGACGCGATTGTTGACGACGTGCGCAGCGGCGCAATTGCCTTCGCGCGCGAGGCGCTGGCCTCGGGTCGCAGCTTTGTGCCGGTGATCCAGCGCAACGAGAAGGTGACCGGGATCGACCCGGCGGTGTTCGCCGAGGCGCGCAAGACCGTGGGCAAGAAAGCCCGCGGCAAGATCGCGCCGA
>JBDUBN010000181.1:0-5742 GCA_040004085.1 Novosphingobium sp. | reverse complement strand
TGCACGCGCGCCGTCTGATCATCGATCACCCGGACGGCACGCCCTTGGACATCACGGCCGAACTTCCCGAGCACTTTGCCGCCAGCCTGGCGCAGCTTGGCTTTGATCAGGCGGACGGTGCCAATCTGGCCGAGCCGATCAAACTGCCCGAGCGCGAGGCGCAAAAGCTCGCCTCGAAGGCCCATGCCAAGCAATACCGCAAGGAACGGCGCGGCGAGCGTCGTAGCGGACCTGACGGCGAAAGCGCGGCGCGGCGGCCTTCCGCCAAAAAGGCGGCAGCGAAGGGGCCGTCAGATAAAAGAGCGCCCGGAAAAGCGGCACCTGCTCGAGGAGCGCCGCGCAGCGCCGCTGGAAAGCCACCTGCGCGCGGCCCCGTACGCGGCCCGGCGAAAGGACCACCCAAGGGTCCGCCCAAAGGCCCACCGCGTGGCGGTCGGCGGGGCTGAAGTCATGGCGGCTTGAATGACCCTAAAGCTCGCAGTATTCGATTGCGACGGCACACTGGTCGATGGGCAGGGCAGCATTTGTCTGGCGATGGAGCAGGCATTTGCCGCCGCCCGCTTGCCCGCGCCTGCCCGGCACGACATCCGCCGGATCGTGGGCCTGAGCCTGCCGCACGCGGTAGCCCGGCTGGCCCCTGAGGCTGGCCGCAAAGAAATACACCTGATCGTCGATGCCTATAAGCAAGCCTTCCGGGGTGCACGGGCGAGCGGTGAACTGGCCGAGCCGCTGTTTGACGGCATCGCGCCGCTTCTTGATCGGCTGCGCGGTGCGGGCTGGTTGCTGGGCGTGGCGACCGGTAAATCGGATCGCGGGCTGGTCCATTGCCTTGCCAACCACGGCCTGTCCGACCATTTCATCACCCTGCAAACCGCCGACCGCCACCCCAGCAAGCCGCACCCGGCGATGCTGGAGGCTGCGCTCGATCAGGCGCTCGTGCCGCCGGAAGGTGCAGTGATGATCGGTGATACCGCTTACGACATGGCGATGGCAGTTGCGGCGGGCGTGCGGGCGATCGGCGTCGACTGGGGCTATCACGAACGCGCCGAACTGATCGCAGCGGGGGCTGAATTTGTCGCCGCCGATCCGCAGGAACTTGGGGATTATCTGCTTCGATGACCGAGACACCAATGCCACCCAAAGGCACACAGCCTGACCCGGCGAAAGCACGCTTTGCCGCCCTGACATTGATGCGATTTTCCGGCGCCGCGCTGATCATGCTGGGACTTGGCGTTCAGGTCGGCAAGGTAGATCTGCCGATGGTGACCGGGCCGATTCTTGCATTCGTCGGCATGTTCGACATGTTCATCATGCCGGTCATTCTGGCCAAGCGCTGGAAGACCCCCCGGTAAATGAAACGCTTTTACAAAGACGTCAGCGTTGTAGCGGCGGACGACGGTTTTCAGGTTCTGCTCGATGGCCGCCCGGTAAAGACCGTCGGCGGCAAGCCGCAACTCGTGCCCAGCCGCGCCTTGGCCGATGCGCTGGCCGCCGAATGGGCGGCGCAGGGCGAGCAGATTGCCCCGGCCACACTGGTACTGCGCGACATGGCCGATTATGCAATTGACGCGGTCGCACCAGATCCGGCGGCGGCGGTCAGCGCGCTGCTGCCTTATGGCGAGACAGACACGCTCTGCTATCGCGGCGACGCGGACGAGGCGTTGCATGACCGCCAGATGGTGGTGTGGGAACCACTGCTGCACCTTGCTGAACAGCGCTGGGATATCGCGTTTGAACGCGTGAACGGCATCCTCCACCGTCCCCAGCCCGAAGCAACGCTTGCCCGCCTGCGCGCGGTTCTGGCGGCGAAGGACGGGTTTACTCTGGCAGCCTTGCGCAGTCTGGCGGGGCTATCCGCCTCGCTGGTGATCGGTCTCTTGGCGCTGGAGCCAAGCCAGGACGCCGAAACCCTGTGGAACGCGGCCAATCTTGAGGAAGACTGGCAGGTTGAATTATGGGGCAAGGATTACGAAGCCGAGGCCCTGCGCGCCAAACGGTACAGCGATTTTCTGGCCGCGATGCGTTTTGCGCAGTTGGTGAGGATGTAAAAATCCTCCCTGAGCTTGCTCGGGGAAGATTTAAGCGACTATCCCACCCAATCCGCAACTTGCGCCGCGACATCATTCGCCGCCCGATTAAGCGCCGGGCCGACGATTTCCGGTTTGGCCGACACGCCCGGCACCACGGCTTCAAATCGCTTGCTCACCGTCGCTCCGCCGGGACCGACGCGCACCGCGTCAAAGCGGACCACGGCGGACTGGCTGCGGGCGTCGTAGCCCATATCAACCAGTCGGCCGCCAAGGCGCAGGCGGACGTTACCGAACCCTTCGTCGCCGCTCAAGACCAGCCGTTTGCCGCGCGAACGGATGGTTTCGGCCAGCAGCGAACCAAACAGATGCGCGGGACGCTCCACCCACTGCGCGTCCTTCAGATAAGCGACATTGCTGTCATCCACCTGCACCGCCACTCGTGTCACTGTCAGGCGGCGGTCGGTTTCCGGGTCAATAACCATGATCGCGTCGTCCAGCTTACCCGTCAATTCCACGCCCACCGGCACCTGACTGGTCGCGGTCAGGCTGAACAAGGACGCGGGCGGCTTGCCTCCGCCAAGCCCAACGCAGCCGGACAAAGCCGCAAGCAGCGGCACCGCGATCATCATCCTGCTTCGGTTGCGCATCATGGGGTTCCTGACGATCATGGCTTGTAATCCGGCAGTTTAGGTCCGCCGAGCAGTGCGCCCGCGCCCTGTTCGTCGATCTTTTCGGTGACGTTGCGCAGCGCCTTGGTGGTCGCCCGCAGATCGCGGATCGCCGCCTCGGCTGCGGGCAGAGTGGTTTCGGAAAGCTGGTGCGCGGCCGGACGCGCCTCGCCCAATGTCGCCTGCAATTCATCCGCCGCCTTCTTCGCAGAATCGAGCGTGGCGCGCAGTTGCTTGACCAGCGGCTGGCCTTCGTTGTTGAGCAGGTTGTCCGCCGATCCGGCCACCCGATCAAACGAAGCCAGTGTCAGTGTCGCCTGTTGCAGGGTGCCCTGCAAATCGGTCAGCGTCTTGTTTATCTGCGGCGAGGCTTGGGCCATGTTGGCGGTCAACTTGTCGGTATTGGCGAGAATGTGGCCAATGGATTCCTGATTCTTGTCAGACAGCAACAAAGTCATTCGCTCGGTCAGTGTCGCCAGCCGTTCCAGCAGCAGCGGTGCGTTGGACAGCAGTTCGCCCAGGCCCCCGCGCTTGGTCGGGATCACCGGCACATGGTCAGGCCCCGGCCCCGGCTCGGTGATCTTTGGCGCACCCTTCAGCGCACCGTTCAACTGAATGCTGGCGACCCCGGTAAAGCTGCCCTGTATGGTCGCCACCGTGCCTTGCAGGATGGGGATCTTGTCATCCACCGCGATCCGTACCCGCACAAAGCTGGGGTCTTGCGGCCATAATTCGATCGATTGGATCTGCCCGGCGGGAACCCCGGCATAGGACACCGATGCGCCCTTTGACAAACCGTCGACCGACTGCTTGAAAAAGATGTCGTACTTGTCCTGATGGCCTTTGTTCAACTGGGCAATCCAGACGACGAATGCGGCGAGGATCGCCAGCAATGCCAGCGTTATTGCTCCTACCCAAACGTTGTTGGCTCTGGTCTCCATTGGTGTGACCTATGCCTTTCCTGTTGCGGGCTTGTCTATGCCCTTGGCTGTGTCGCTGCGCGTCTGATCGGCACTTTCGGCCCGTTCCTGACTGGCGAGCGCGGCGCGGCCACGCGGGCCGTTGAAGTATTCCTGTATCCACGGATGGTCAGTGGCGAGCAATTCGGGGATCGTGCCCACCGCGATAACCTGATTGTCAGCCAGCACCGCCACCCGGTCGCAAATTTCGTAGAGCGTATCCAGATCGTGCGTGATCAGGAATACCGTCAGTCCCAGCGTTTCCTGCAATTCCCGCGTCAGCCGGTCAAACGCCGCCGCGCCGATAGGGTCAAGCCCTGCGGTTGGCTCGTCCAGAAACAGCAGTTCGGGATCGAGCGCCAAGGCCCGCGCCAGCCCGGCGCGTTTTTTCATACCGCCCGACAGTTCCGCCGGATATTTGGTCGCCGCGTCTTCGGGCAAGCCCGACAGCACGACCTTGTACCGGGCGATTTCCCGCCGCAGTTCGTCCCCGATCTCCGGGTAAAACTCTTTCAACGGCACTTCGATATTTTCGCCCACCGTCAGGGTCGAGAACAACGCCCCGCCCTGAAACAGCACCCCCCAGCGCGAGCGGATGTCGACATCATCACCGTTATGGGATTCGGTAACTTTGGTGCCAAGCACCGTGATCTCGCCCTCGTCAGGCGTCTGCAGGCCTATAATCGCACGCATCAACACCGATTTGCCAGTGCCCGATCCGCCGACCACGCCAAGGATCTCGCCGCGATTGACCGTCAGCGAGAGGTTCTCGTGGATGATGTGCTCGCCGAACGAATTGCGCAGACCTTCGACCACAATCGGGTGCGGCCCCTCATAGCGCTTGGCGACGCTGGCGTGCGCGCCGGCAACGTCGGGAGCTTCGGTCGTCAGGGCGGCGTCGGTAATATCGTCCTCGTCGCTCATCCCCAGCCGACCTTGTCGAAAAACACCGCGAAGAACGCGTCGAGCACGATCACCATGAAGATCGCCTGCACCACCGCCAGCGTCGTGCGCAAGCCGACCTCCTCGGCATTAGCCTTGACCTGCATGCCCTGATAGCAGCCCGACATGGCGATGATCAGGCCAAAGAACGGCGCCTTGATCAAGCCGACCCACACGTCGCGGATCGGCACCACTTCCTGAATGCGCGTCAGGAAGGTGAAGAACGGGATGTCGAGCGTGAACGAGGATATCGTCGCGCCGCCAATGATTGACGCCACTGCCGCGTAAAAGCCCAGGAGCGGCATCATCAGCACCGCCGCCAACATGCGCGGGATCACCAGCGCCTGCATGGGCGAGACGCCGATGGTACGCATCGCGTCAACCTCTTCGGTCAGCTTCATCGTGCCGATCTGCGCGGCAAACGCCGAACCGGACCGGCCCGCGACCATGATCGCAGTCATCAACACGCCCAGTTCGCGCATCGCCAGCCGCCCGGTCAGGTTGACAGTGTAAACCTCGGCACCAAACTGCTGCAACTGCACCGCGCCTTGCTGGGCGATAACAATGCCGACCAGAAAGCTCATCAGGCCGATAATGCCCAGCGCCGATATGCCGACCAGTTCCAGATGGCGCACAACCGCCGTGCCGCGCAATTGCGAGGGGTGACGGATGATTTCGCCCATTGCAATCAGCAAGGAACCCAGAAAACTGACCATGCCGAGCAGGCCGCGGCCCATTGATGTGACCAGCACGCCGACGCCTTCGGGTACGCGCTCCAGCACACCGGGGCGGGCGGCACCGATGGGCGTCGTGCCTTCCGCTCCGCTAACCGCCGCGATCAGCCGCTGCGCCTCGTCGCTCGCGCCGACGATCTGTGCGCCGTGATCGCGCGCCAATCGTCCTGCAATCCACGCGCCGACCGTGTCGATGTCACTGACGGCGGACAAGTCCAGCTCGCCAACCGAGCCTTCCAGTTGCCGCAACCGCTGGTCGACCGGGCCGATACCCGACACGATGAACGGGCCGGAGAATGCAATTCGCACCGCTCCGTCAGGCATTTGTTCTGTCGTGAAGTCAGCCCATTCGCGCATCGCGGGTACACATGGGGTAAAAAACCTTAGGCGACAAGTGTATCGCGCCGCC
>JBDUBN010000180.1:0-5753 GCA_040004085.1 Novosphingobium sp. | reverse complement strand
TACTTACCGGCCTCGGCACTGGGCTCTACCACGGGCGCGCTCAGCGATGCGCTCCACAGGCAGGCGAGGGCAAAGGCAGCAAGCAGCAGCCAAGTCTGGGTTTTGGTCAGGCGCTGCAACATGGCGGTTGTTTGGCAGGAAGCGCGCGCACGTGCAAATATGGCGGGAGTTATCCGCCGCCCGGAAGCGGACAGCCGAGCGAAACCCACCACGCCAGCGCGCCAGCGAGGCCAGCACAGACGATCGCGCGCCACAGCGGGGCCATGATCGGCGCGGCAACGGATGCGGGCACTTCGCGTGAACCGGTAACCATCGGGCGGACAAGATTGTCCTTCTTGACCCATAAGTAGAACAGGATCGCCGCGACGTGCAGGACGACTACGCCGACGATCAGGTTGAAACCCAGCTCATGCAATTCGCGCGCCGCGTCGGCGGTGTCGTAGGAAACCAGATAGCTGAGGGGACCGGATTCGATGCCATCAACATCCTGCGCGAACAGGCCGATGATAACTTGCGCCGCGAGTAGTGCCAACACCAGCAGAACGCTCAGCGCGCCAAGCGGGTTGTGGCCGACGAAAGGTTGGCCATCGGGCGACGCGCGGCTCCGCACAAAGCCAATCACCGCGCGGGGTCCGCGAACGAAGCTGGAAAAACGGGCGGTGGAGCTACCAAAAACACCCCAAAGCAGGCGAAACGCGACCAGCGCCAGCATGATCAGGCCCAGTGTCTTGTGTGTATCGACCTTGCCTACTTCAGCCGTCCACCACAGCAGTGGCAGAAATAGGACAAAGCTCCAGTGGACCAGCCGCACAGGCAAGTCCCAAAGTTTGATGCGCACGCCGCCTGCAGTCGGCTTCAGCATCAATCCTTGCCCTTGAACGTGTCGTGGCAACCCTTGCAGGCGCCGCCGAGGCCCGGGATCGCGGCCTTGATCTTGGCACTGTCGCCGGTTTTCGCCGCATCGTTCATGGCGGCGGCGGCGGCGGTCAGCTTGCCAGCAGCGGCGCGGAAGTCTGTACCGCGTTCCCAGATGACGGGCAGCGCGTGGGTCTTTACGCCCGTCTCAGGGCCAGTGCCCTTGGGAAAAAAGTCGGACACATGCGTAGTGGCCTTCTGCAGCGTGGCGGCGTTGGTTTTTATCACCGCCATGTCCGGCGCGGGCTTTTTCATTTCGTCCGTGATGCCCTTGAACGACTTGCCCATGACCTTGAAATTGGCCTGACGCGCGGCAATCTTCTCAGAAGGGGAAGCGGCTGCGACAATTGTCGTCGCCGACGCAATGCTGATCGCTGCGGCGGCTATTGTGACAAATTTCAAGTTCATGCGTATCACTCCCAAATTGGTAGAGCCAAGTTGGGGGATGACTAGACGCAAATGCCCGCGTCCCGAAAGCGCAAAATCGCCTCGCGTGATTAAGAACCTGGCCTTATGCTTCGCCGGAATACCCTTGGAGTGACCAATGACCATCGAACGCATCATCGACAAGCGAGTCCATGATCTTGGCGGCGGGTTTAAGGTTGGGCGGGTATTGCCGTTTCACGCCCAGCGTATGGTCGGCCCATTCATCTTCTTTGACCACATGGGGCCGCTTGAGCTTGCGCCCGGCATACCGCGCGAACTCGACGTCAGGCCGCATCCGCATATTGGCCTTTCGACTGTAACTTATCTCTACAGCGGAGCGATCACCCATCGCGATAGCCTTGGTTTCCATCAGGATATCCGCCCCGGCGAGGTCAACTGGATGGTCGCCGGAAGCGGCATTACGCACAGCGAGCGGCTTGAATATGCCCGCGCGCACGGGGCGAATATGCATGGTATACAGGCATGGGTGGCGCTGCCGACCGAATTTGAGGAAACTGATCCCGCGTTTTATCACCGTGCGGGCGCGGATCTGCCCGAGTGGCGCGAAGGCGGGGTGCATGGCCGTTTGATCGCCGGCGAACTGAACGGCTTGATGGCCGGGGTGCCGACCCATTCCCCGTTGTTTTACGAGCATTGGCAGATGGATGTTGGCGCACGGCGCGGCCTTACCTCCCCCAATTCCGAACGCGCCGTCTATGTTGCCGTGGGCGAGGTCGAGGTAGACGGCACCGTTATCAACGCCGGACAGATGGCGGTTCTCGGCAGCGGATCGGCGGGCGACATTACCGCGCGTTCGCCAGCGACGGTCATGGTGCTGGGCGGCGAGCCGCTGGGCGAGCGCTTCCTGCTCTGGAATTTTGTGTCATCATCGAAAGAGCGGCTTGAACAGGCGGCCGAGGATTGGCGACAGCAGCGGATGAAGCTGCCCGATGGTGACGATCTGGAATTTACGCCCATGCCGGACTATGCGCGGTGACCACACGCCTGTAGGCGGTTACCGCAAGTTCAGGCAATTCAGGCAGACGCATGGCCCGCAAACATTCGAAGCGCGATCCTTATGGCCACCTCGACCAGGAGGATGATGTTGCGGCCCCAGTCGTGCCGTGCTGGTTGTGCGGTCGGCCCACTGGCACGACAATCGTCTGGCATCATCCCGTTCCCAAAAGCCGGGGCGGGCGCGATGTCGTGCCCATGCATCCGATCTGCCAGAAGACGCTGACGGTCAATTTCACCAATTCCGAACTGCAGCGCCACGGGCTTGACGTGGAAGGCCTGCTGGCCAACCCGGCGGTACGGAAATTTGTCGATTGGGTCGCGAACAAGGACCCCGATTTCAACGCGACCACGGCCAAGAAACAGCGCTGATCAGGCGTAACCCTGTTTGCTGACTTGAGGACTTGCCAACCCATCCGTGATAGCGCTAACGTAGCTGTCGGAGAGTGATGGAATGGCATCCGCGATGTACCTTGGGATAGACGTCGGAACCTCGGGCGTTAAGGCGGTGCTGGTCGACGCCAGTGGTACGGTGCAGGCGCAGGCCAGTGCGCCGTTGGCTGTGTTGCGTCCAGCGCCGTTGTGGTCTGAACAGAACCCAAGCGACTGGTGGAATGCCACCCAAGCGGCGGTCGCGGAACTGCCAGCCGAATTGCGTGCCGGGGTACGGGCCATTGGCCTCGCTGGGCAGATGCACGGCGCGACGCTGCTGGGCGCGGACGACAAGCCGCTCCGCCCGGCGATTCTGTGGAATGATGGCCGCAGTTTTGCCGAATGTGTGGAACTTGAGGCCGCCGAACCGCAATCGCGCGCCATCACTGGCAATCTTGCCATGCCGGGCTTCACCGCGCCCAAGTTGGCTTGGGTGCGCAAGCACGAACCCGAAATTTTCGGAGCTGTCGCGTCAGTGCTGCTGCCCAAGGACTATGTGCGCCTGCTGATGACCGGCGATAAGGCCAGCGACATGGCCGACAGCGCCGGAACGCTGTGGCTCGACGTAGCGAAGCGCGATTGGTCGGACGCGATGCTGGCCGCCACCGGGCTTTCCCGCGCGAACATGCCCAGTCTGTTCGAAGGCACGCAGCCGACCGGCGTGTTGCGCAGCGAAGTCGCGGCGAGCTGGGGCATGGCGCGCGTTCCGGTAGCAGCTGGCGGCGGTGACAATGCCGCCGGTGCCGCTGGCGTTGGTGTGATCGGCGAAGGCGATGCATTCCTGTCGCTTGGCACCTCGGGCGTGATCTTTGTCGCCACTGGCGCGTTCCGGCCCAACCCGGCGCGCGCGGTGCATGCGTTTTGCCATTGCCTGCCCGATACCTGGCACCAGATGAGCGTGCACTTGTCCGCCGCCAGTTGTCTGGACTGGGCGGCCGCCAATGCCTCGCTCGACGTTGCCGCGTTTCTGGCGCTGGCCGAGCAAGCCGGGCCTGCGGGCGGACCGGAACTGTTCCTGCCCTACCTTTCGGGAGAGCGCACGCCGCATAACGATCCGCACGTGCGCGGCGCCTATCTTGGTCTTGGCAATGAGAGCGATGCTGGCCGCATGGCCGCCGCGGTGCTGGAAGGCGTGGCGTTCGCGCATGCCGATGGCCTTGACGCATTGCGTGAGGCGGGCACCTATGTGGAGGAATTGACTGTCATTGGCGGCGGCGCCCGCTCGCGCCACTGGGGCAGCATTCTCGCCGCCGTACTGGACGTCCGGCTCGCTTACCGCGACGGCGGCGAGGTCGGCCCGGCGCTGGGTGCGGCGAAGCTGGCGCAAGTCGCTATCGGCGACGCCACCGTGGCCGAGGCCTGCACCCGGCCACCCCTGCGCGAAATGATCGAGCCCGATCCCGAGCTTGCCGAACACCTTGCGCCCAAACTTGCCAAATTCCGCCGCGCTTACGCCGCGATCCGCGACATCTGAGAGGAAAGCTACCCATGTCCGCTGACTATTTCGCCTCGTTCGACACCGTCCGCTATGAAGGCCCGGACAGCACCAATGACCTGGCCTACCGCTGGTACGACAAGGACCGCGTGGTCATGGGTAAGCGCATGGAAGACCACCTGCGTTTTGCCGTGTGTTTCTGGCACACCTTCTGCTGGCCGGGCAGTGATGTATTTGGCGCGGGCACGTTTAAGCGCCCATGGCATGCTGGTCCCAACGATGCGGTCCACGCCGCGCAAAAGCGCGACGCTTCGCTGGCCTTCGTCGAAAAGCTCGACCTGCCATACTACTGCTTCCACGACGTCGACGTGATGGCCGAGGCGGAAGATGTGAACGGCTTCCGCTCAAGCTTTGCCACCGCCGTCGATCACCTCGAGGAATTGCAGGCCAAGCATGGCCGCAAGCTGCTGTGGGGCACCGCCAACCTGTTCAGCCACCCGCGTTATATGGCCGGTGCCGCGACCAATCCCGACCCTGAAGTTTACGCCTGGGCCGCGATGCAGGTGCGCGATTGCCTTGAGGCGACGCACCGGCTGGGCGGCGCGAACTATGTGCTGTGGGGCGGGCGCGAAGGTTATGACACGATCCTCAACACCGAGATCGGCGTCGAGCAGGAAAATTTTGGCCGGTTTCTCGGTCTGGTCGTCGACCACAAGCACCGCATTGGCTTCAAGGGCACGATCCTGATCGAACCCAAGCCGCACGAACCGACCAAGCACCAGTACGATTTCGACACGCAGACCGTCTACGCTTTCCTCAAGCGTTTCGGGCTGGAAAATGAGGTCAAGGTCAATATCGAGGCCAACCACGCGACGCTTTCGGGTCATACGTTCGAGCACGAAATCGCCATGGCCCGCGCGCTCGGCATCTTTGGTTCTATCGACGCCAATCGCGGCGATCCGCAGAATGGCTGGGATACCGACCAGTTCCCCAACTCGGTTGAAGAACTGACCTTGGCGATGATCGAGATCATTCGGGCGGGCGGTTTCACCACCGGCGGCTTCAACTTCGATGCCAAAGTGCGCCGCCAGTCAATCGACGCGGCTGACCTGTTCCACGGCCACATCGGCGGCGTTGATACCGTGGCCCACGCGCTGATCAGGGCGGCGGCGATCATCGAGGATGGCCAGCTCGACGCCTTCCGCGCGGCGCGTTACGCGGGCTGGCAGGGCGGGTTGGGCACGCTGGTCCATGCCCCGGACACGACGCTGGCGACGATTGCCGATCACGCCGTGCAGTCAAACGTTACGCCGGAACCGCGTTCGGGGCGCCAGGAGTGGTGTGAAAATTTGGTGAGCCGCTTCTGATGCTGGAACTTGGCGCAGGGGGAACGCTGAACGCCTATCCTCAAAGGTCGGGATCACGGTAGGCAGCTTACAGGCTTGCATGGTCTGCTCGGCAGTGCCAATCGGCCCGGATGCGCATTGCCCTTTACGAACCGGAAATTGCTGGAAATGTCGGGGCCGTTTTG
>JBDUBN010000006.1:0-19406 GCA_040004085.1 Novosphingobium sp. | reverse complement strand
TGTGCTCGGTCGACAAGGCCAATGTGCTGGAAACCTCGCAACTGTGGCGCGACGTGGTGATCGAGGTTGCGGCGGAATACCCGGACGTCGAACTGACGCACATGTATGTCGACAATGCCGCCATGCAACTGGTCAAGAACCCCGCGCAGTTTGACGTGATCGTCACCGGCAATCTGTTTGGCGACATCCTGTCCGATCTCGCCAGCATGTGCGTCGGCTCCATCGGCCTACTCGCCAGCGCTGCTTTGGCCGAGGGGACCATGGGGCTGTACGAACCAATCCACGGCTCTGCCCCTGACATCGCGGGCCAAGACAAGGCTAACCCGATGGCCACGATCCTGTCCGCCGCGATGATGCTCCGCCACAGTTTTGGCCTTGAAGCACCAGCCGCGCGGATCGAGGCCGCGGTGGCGAGCGCGCTGGCGGCCGACATTCGCGGCGGCGATCTGGGAGGCAGCCACGGCACCCGCGCGATTGGCGATGCGGTGCTGAGCTACCTTTGAACCGATAAGTTAATCTTGAACTTTCGTCACTACCCGGCCGGGTGCATCGACAAGCACCCTCCGGGCAAGCAGGAAAACAGCCATGGCTGACGATAAGACACTCCAGCTCGCGGTGGTTCTGCCCACCTATAATGAGCGCAAAAACATCGCGACGATGGTCGACCGCATTGCGGCGGCGCTGCAAGGGGTGGCGTGGGAAGTCGTCATCGTCGATGACAACAGCCCGGACGGCACCTCCGACGAGGGCCGCCAACTGGCGCTGACCAATCCGCGCGTGCGCTGTATCGAGCGAATTGGCCGCCGCGGCCTGGCCTCCGCCGCGATTGAGGGCATGTGCTCCACCGCCGCGCCGGTCGTCGCCGTGATGGACGCCGATCACCAGCATGACCCTGAATTGCTGCCGCAGATGCTGGCGGCGATGGAATCGGGCGAATACGATATCGCCTATGCCTCGCGCTTTGCCGAGGGGGCGAGCACTGAGGAATGGGGCCGACCTGACCGGGTCAAGGCGTCAGGCTTTGCCAACCGCATTGCCAACAAGGTGACCGGCGTTGAACTGTCCGATCCGATGAGCGGCTATTTCATGCTCCGCACCGAAATGCTGCGTGCAGACGCGCACCGGCTGTCGGGCGTTGGTTTCAAGATCCTGCTGGATATTCTCGCCACGGTCGATCGCCCGCTGAAGGTAAAGGAGTTCCCGATGAACTTCGCCGCCCGCGCCGAGGGTGAGAGCAAGCTGGACCAGACCGTCGTGTTTGAATTTCTGGTCGGGCTCTACGACAAATGGCTGGGGCGCATCATCCCGACCCGCTTTGCGCTGTTCGGAACGGTCGGCGCGATGGGCGTCGTGGTGCAATTGGGCATGTTGTGGATCATGCTGCACCTCGTGCTGGGGCAGCGGTTTGTTTACGGCAACTGGTCGGAAAGCACGATCTTCAACATTGCCAACACCGTCGCCGCGCTGGTGGCGATGACGTTCAACTTTGTGCTGAACAATGAACTGACTTATTCCGACAAGCGCCTGCGCGGCTTCGCCCCGCTGATGCGTGGCTGGGCCAAGTTTGCGGTGACCTGCTCACTGGGCCTGCTCACCAATGTGGGCGTGGCCGCTGTGCTCAAGACCATGGGTTTCCATGATATTGTGGCCGTGGTGACCGGGATCGTGCTGGGTTCGGTATGGAACTTCGCGCTGTCGAGCAAGTTCGTTTGGGGCAAGTATTAAGCGGCGCGCTTCACCTTACCGGAAGTTGTCCGCGTAAGTCTGCAATTTCAACCGGCGGGGCGGGGTCGCGTGCAGCGTTGCGGTAATGCCATACGCCGCCGCATAGGCCTGCGCCTCGGCAGCGCTGGCAAACGTCAGCATGACCTGACTTTGGGTATCACCCGACCCGGCCCAGCCCATCAGCGGATCAGCCCGCCGCGCTTCGGCGGGGGCGAATTCGAGCAGCCATTGATCGGTGAGCGCCTTGCCGGACTGCATGGCGTTCTTCGGGCGTTGATAAATTCGTGCGGTCATGGGCAGATGCCTTTCCGTGTATTGGGCCAAAAATCAAGTGCGGTTAAACGCGTTCTTGGTCTTGAGACTGGGATCTTCGGTCCACGGCTCGTCCGGCCAGCGGTGGCGCGGATAGCGGCCCTTCATGTCCTTGGCGACATCGCGCCATGATCCGCGCCAGAAACCCGGCAAATCGCGCGTCGTCTGGATCGGGCGACCGGGCGGGGATGTCAGCTTGAGCAGCAGTGGCTGCGCGGGCTGGCCAAACGAGGGATGCCGGTCCAGCCCGAACAGCGCCTGCACCCGCACCTCCACACTGGGGCCGCCGGGGTCGGCATAGTCAATCGCGTGATGCGTGCCCGCCGGACTGGTGAATTGCGCCGGGGCGAGCCGCTCTAGCTGCTGGCGCTCGGCATAATCCAGCCGGTTCATCAGCGCCTGATGCAGCGCGCCCTTGTCGAGCGCATCCAGACGGCGGCCCAGCAACGGCAATAGCCATTGGTCCACCTCGGCACGCAGGTTGTCGTCGGACAGTGCCGCCAGCCCGGCATGGGCGGCACGGGATAGTAGCGCGATGCTGGCATCGGAAAGCGGCAACAGCCCCAGCCCGTCCGCACTTACCCGTTCCGCCAGCAACGCGGCAATGGCCCTCGCATCAGGCGACGGATCGGCCCCGCGCGCGATGACGATAGCGCCCAGCCGCTGCTCCAGCGTCGCCTCAACGCGGCGATCGTCGGCTATCCAGCGCAAGCTCGGGCGGCGTTCGATCCGATGGGCGAGCCAGCGCAGCACTTCGGCTTCGGTCAGGGTGATGGCTCCGGTAATCCGCGCGCCCTTGGCCTCGCCCTGCGCTTCGCCGACCGCCAGCCACTCGGCCCGGATCAGCGAACTGGTCGGATCGAGCCGAAGCCCGCGCCCGCCCGCCGTCAGCCATTGCTCACCCGCCGGATCGCGGCGGCGGGCGAGGTTATCGGGGAAACCCTCAGCCAGAATAGCGCCCGTGGGTGGAATGGCCTCCACTCCCAAAGCCCGCTCATCCTGAGCTTGTCGAAGGACGCGCGCAACCTCAGCCCAGCGCGCCGCCAGCTTGCGCGAAGCCTCAGCACGGGCTGAGCGGTCACCCCGCCAGCGGTCGAGCCGCGCGGCCAAATCCTCTCCGCGCCCGCCCAGCCCGCGTTCCTGTAACAGCAGCGCCAGTCGCGCCGCCTCCCCCGCCGCACCGTGCGCCGCCGCGTGGAGCAGCATGTGCGCCAATCGCGGCTCCAGCGGCAAAGCGGCCATATCGCGGCCATGTGGGGTTATCTGCCAACTCCGCTCATCCTGAGCCTGTCGAAGGACCAAAGCACCAAGCGACACCAACAACCCATGCGCCGCGCCCATCGCCGCCGCCGGGGGCGCGTCGATCCACGCCATCGCGCCCGGATCGCCCGCGCCCCACTGCGCCAGCGTCAGCGCGAGCGGGGCAAGGTCCGACACCAGCATTTCTGGCGGATCAAACGCCGCGCGGCCCGGATGCGCGGCCTCCTCCCACAGGCGATAAGCCACGCCCGGCCCCTGCCGCGCCGCCCGCCCCGCCCGCTGGGCAGCGGCTGCCTGACTGGCGCGGTGGGTGACCAGCCGGGTGACGCCTGCCGCCTTGTCAAACTCCGCCCGCCGCGACAGCCCTGCGTCGACCACGACGGAAACCCCATCCAGCGTCAGCGACGTTTCGGCAATCGCGGTCGCCAGCACAATCCGTCGCCGCGCCTGCGGATCGCGCTTGATCGCCGCGCGCTGGGCCGCCGGTTCGCACTGGCCATGCAATGGCAGGACCAGAGCAGACGGCAGCTTTTCGGCCAGCCGCTCCCCCGTCCGCTCAATCTCTCCAACGCCGGGCAGGAAGGCGAGGATATCGCCCGCTTCCTCGCGCCAGGCGGTTAGGATCGCGCTGCTCACGGCATCGTCCAGTCGCAGTTCGGGCCGCGTCCCCAGCCAGCGGATGCTGAGCGGATGGGCCTTACCCTCGCTCTCGATCACGGGCGCCCAAGAATCATTGGCGCCCAGCAGCGCCGCAAACCGCGCGCCGTCGATGGTCGCCGACATAACCAGCAGCCGCAGGTCTTCGCGCAGCACGCTCTGGCTCTCAATCGCCAATGCAAGCCCCAGATCTGAATCGAGATGCCGCTCGTGCGCCTCGTCAAACAGAACCGCACTGACGCCGGACAATTCTGGGTCTTTCATGATGGTGGAGACAAAAATCGCCTCGGTCATGATCAGAATGCGGGTCTTGGCTGATCGCTTGCTGTCCAGCCGGGTGAGGTAACCGACGGTCTGCCCCGCCGCCTCGCCCATCTGCTCCGCCATCCGCTCTGCCGCCGCGCGGGCTGCAACCCGGCGCGGGGACAGCAAGATCACCGTGCCGCTGCACCAATCCTCACCCAGTAACGCAGGCGCGACCGACGTCGTCTTGCCCGCACCGGGCGGAGCGATCAACACGGCGGAAGACTGCGCTCGCAGCGCCGCCAGCAGATCGGGCAGGACGCTGAAAATCGGCAAGTCGGACGAGGCTGGGGTAGGCAGTTTCATTCACCATAAAGAAGCCAGACCGGCAGATTCGGCCACTTACCGGGCAATAGTGCCTACCCTCGGAATGTGCTACACAGGTTACCTCAAAAAACGGATGGAGGATGCCATGAAAGGTTCATATTCCAAGCTGCTTGTGTTTTCTGTCGCCGCGCTGGCCGTTACGTCAGTTTCCGCCAAACCAGTCCGCGCCACCAAAGTTGCGCTCAGCCCCATCGCCAGCGCCATGTCCGCCGCTCCCAAAGCCGTCGGGTCGGCCGCGACTATCGTAATGGCCAACGCCGATGGCACGATGAAAACGCTGCGCAAGGGCACGAACGGGTTCACTTGCATGCCTGACAGTCCGGCGACCCCCGGACCAGATCCGATGTGCATGGATGCCAATGCGATGAACTGGGCAATGGCGTGGATGGGCCACAAACCGCCGCCGACCGATGCTCCGGGCGTCATGTATATGCTGGAGGGCGGGACTGACGCCAGTAACACCGACCCCTATGCAACAAAGCCAACCGGCGACTGGGTCAAAACCGGCCCGCATCTGATGATCGTAGGATCAGCGGCGATGCTGAATGGCTATCCATCAGGTCCGCGCCCGGATACCAAGGCGCCCTATGTGATGTGGGCAGGCACGCCTTATGCTCATCTGATGGTGCCGATACGGTAGCACCGGTAGCCGGGTTAATCAGTACCGCCGCGCGACCGCGAATTCCGCCGCCTCAGCCATAGCGGCGCGGGCGGGGCTGGCCGGGAAACCGGCGATGGAGTCGATGGCCCGCTGCGCATAGTGACGAGCGCGTTCACGCGTGGCGGAGACGGTGTCGTGCCGGGCGATCAACTCCTTGGCGTGGGCCAAGTCGGCGTCCTCGCTGCGGAAACCGGCAATGGCGTCTTCCCAGAAGCGGCGTTCTTCGGCATTGCCACGCGCATAGGCGAGGATCACTGGCAGGGTCATCTTGCCCTCGCGGAAGTCGTCGCCCTGCCCCTTGCCCATCGTCGCGGCATCGGAATCGTAATCGATGGCATCGTCGACCAGCTGAAACGCGATGCCCAGATTACGCCCGAACGAATCGAGCGCCAGTTCGTCGGCCTCACTGCGTTCAGCAACCACGGCGGCGATGCGCGTAGCTGCGGCGAACAGCGCGGCGGTTTTCGAGCCGATGATCGAGAGGTAACGCTCTTCGCTGGTTTCAACCTTGCGCTGCGAGACGAGCTGATCGACTTCGCCTTCGGAAATTACCGATGAAGCGCGCGACAGGATTTTCAGCACTTTCAGGCTGCCGTCCTCGACCATCAGTTCAAACGCGCGGGTGAACAGGAAGTCGCCGACCAGCACGGTTGCCGGATTACCGAACACGATGTTGGCGGTTTCCTTGCCCCGCCGCAGATCAGACCCGTCAACCACGTCGTCATGCAGCAGGGTGGCGGTGTGGATGAACTCCACCGCGGCGGCCAGCTTATGGTGGCGGGTGCCCTGGTAATCGCACAGCGCCGCCCCGGCGATCGTCAGCATCGGTCGCATCCGCTTGCCGCCGCCGGAAATCAGATGCCCGGCCAGCGCGGGGATCAGCGGAATTTCGCTCTGCATCCGGTCAAGAATGGTGGCGTTCACAGCGTTCATCCCCGCCGCCGTCAGCGACAGGATCGGCGCCAGCGAAGGCTGGGCCGCGTTGGCACGCAGGGGGACGACGGTTGCGCTCATGGCCTTGGCCATAGCGATGGGCGTGCGCCGAACGCAAGTGCAAAGCCCGAATTCACACAAGATTTGGCATTCGGCAAAAGGTCATGCTAGCGCAAGCCGCGATGGCTGAAACACCGATCCCACTCGCCCCCGATCCCACGCCCGATCCGACTTTGGCCGGCTACCGCGCGGGGATTGACAATATCGACGCCGCGCTGGTCCACATGCTGGCTGAGCGGTTTCGCATCACGCAGGCGGTAGGCGCGTACAAGGCGGCGCATAAACTCCCCGCATCCGACCCCGCGCGCGAGGAACGCCAGATCGCCCGGCTGCGCAAGCTGGCGTCAGAGGCCAACCTCGATCCTGATTTCGGCGAGAAGTTCATCCGCTTCATCATCGAGGAAGTTATCCGCCATCACGAGCGGGCGAAGAACGGGGAATAGGTCGAAAAATCAACCAGCCCGCCGCGCGATTTAACGCACGACGGGCCAGCGTTCCTCCCCAGGAACTTTGAAACGGCAGGTTTTACCGTCCGGCGACGCTACCGAGCCGGTGGTAGAGGTTTGAGAACTTCACCGATTCCGGCGTGTCCTCGATCTCTTTTAGATAGTGCAGCACGGCCTGACGGATCAGCTTGAAATCCTCGGTGGAGAGGACGGCGCGGGCGCGGGTCGGTTCGGACATGGCGAGTTCTCCTGCTGAAAGTTTACGGTTAAGCTGCGAACTGATTCATCGTGTTGTGAGCGCCGCCCGCCTTGAGCGCGGCTTCACCGGCGAAGTATTCTTTATGATCGTCGCCCACGTCGCTGCCCGACATGTTCTGGTGCTTGACGCAGGCGATACCCTGACGGATTTCCTGCCGCTGAACGTTCTTGACGTAGCCCAGCATGCCCGCCGCGCCGAAGTATTCGCGCGCCAGATTGTCAGTGCTGAGCGCTGCCGTATGATACGTCGGCAGGGTGATCAGGTGGTGGAAGATACCGGCGCGGGCGGCGGCATCGCGCTGGAAGGTGCGGATGCGTTCGTCAGCTTCCGCGCCCAGTTCGGTGGCGTCGTAATCGACACTCATCAGCTTTGCCCTGTCGTATGCCGAAACATCCTTGCCAGCAGCAACCCATGCATCAAAGACTTGCTGACGGAAGTTCAGAGTCCAGTTGAAGCTTGGCGAGTTGTTGTAGACCAGCTTGGCATTGGGGATCACCTCGCGGATGCGGTCAACCATGCCGGCGATCTGTTCGATATGCGGCTTTTCGGTTTCGATCCACAGCAGGTCGGCACCGTTCTGCAGGCTGGTGATGCTATCGAGCACGCAGCGGTCTTCGCCGGTGCCGCTGCGGAACTGGTAGAGGTTCGATGGCAGGCGCTTTGGCCGCATCAACTTGCCGTCGCGGCTGATCAAAACGTCGCCGTGGCCGATCTTGTCCGCAGCAACTTCTTCGCAATCGAGGAAGCTGTTGTACTGATCGCCGATGTCACCGGCTTCGCGGACGAAGGCGATCTGCTTGGTCAGGCCAGCGCCGAGCGAGTCGGTGCGGGCGACGATGATCCCGTCGGGAACGCCCATTTCCATGAACGCGTAACGGCACGCGCGGATCTTGGCGAGGAAGTCCTCATGCGGGACGGTAACCTTGCCGTCTTGGTGGCCGCACTGCTTCTCGTCGGAAACCTGATTTTCGATCTGCAGCGCGCAGGCCCCGGCCTCGATCATCTTCTTCGCCAGCAAATAGGTCGCCTCGGCATTGCCGAAACCGGCGTCGATGTCGGCGATGATCGGCACGACATGCGTTTCATAGTTGTCGATCGCATGTTCGATCTGCTTGGCCTTGACCTCGTCACCAGCATCGCGCGCGGCATCCAGATCGCGGAACATCATGCCCAGTTCGCGGGCGTCTGCCTGCTTCAGGAACGTGTACAGTTCCTCGATCAGCGCCGGAACGCTGGTCTTTTCGTGCATCGACTGATCGGGCAGCGGGCCGAATTCGCTGCGCAGCGCGGCGATCATCCAGCCCGACAGGTACAGGTAGCGGCCCTTGGTGGTGCCGAAATGCTTCTTGATCGAGATCAGCTTTTGCTGGCCGATGAACCCGTGCCAGCAGCCGAGCGACTGCGTGTAATTCGCCGGGTCGGCATCATAGGCGTCCATATCGCGGCGCATGATTCCGGCGGTGTAGCGGGCAATATCAAGCCCGGTGCGGAAGCGGTTCTGCGCCTGCATGCGGGCAACCGACTCGGGCTCGATCCCGCTCCAGGTGCTGCTGAAACGGCCAATCTCACGGCCTGCTTCGATGATGGAGTGCTGATAAGTCACGATTCGATTCCTTTAGACTGGATGCGTTCTGTTGCCCCGTTTGTATGCGCGAATATTGCAGTGCGGAATGGCTGGTAGTGTCGTGCTGTCAAACTTTACAGAATTTGCTTGTATAGTTGTACAGTCCTCGACAAAATGGCCGACATGAACCAGTCACGCCCCCTCTACCTAGGCCCCCGCCTGCGCCGGTTGCGCCGAGAACTGGGCATCACGCAGCAGGCTATGGCGGATGAATTGGGCGTTTCCGCCAGCTATATAGCGCTACTGGAACGTAATCAGCGGCCATTAACTGCCGAACTGCTGCTGCGATTGGCGCGCACCTACCGGCTGGAAGTGGCCGACTTGGCGGGTGAAGACGCGGAGGATTATGCCCGCCGCTTGGCCGACGTGCTTCGCGATCCGCTATTCGCAGACATCGACCTGCCGCCGCTGGAGGTGTCGGATATCGCCACCAACTTCCCCGGCATGACCGAGGCGATGCTGCGCCTGCACACCGCTTATGCCCGCGATGCGCAAGCCTTGGCTGGACAGCGTGAGAACGGCGGCACCGATCAGGCCAGTGATCCAGTAGGCGAAGCGCGGCGTTATATCGCGACCAACCGCAATTACTTCGCCAGCCTTGATGCGCGGGCCGAGGAACTGTCTGCCGAACTGACCGAAGCGGGCGGCGCGGCGGCATGGCTGCGTAAACAGGGCGTGCGGCTGCGGCTGGTACCGCCGGACGTGCTGGTCGATGCGATCCGGCGGTTTGACCGACATAACCAGCAGTTGCTGATTGCCGACTCGCTGCCTGCCGCTACCTCCGAATTCCAGATCGCCCTGCACGTGGCCTATACCGCCATGCGCGGCGAAATTGCCGGTCTGATGCGGCAGGAAACTTTCGCCAGCAAGACCGCCGGAGTGCTCGTCCGCCGCGCGCTGGCCGGATATGCGGCGGCGGCGCTGCGCATGCCTTACGACAAATTTGCCAGTGCTGCGAAGGAGCGCCATTATGATCTGGCGGCCTTGTCTGGCCTGTTCGGCACCAGCTTTGAACAAGTCGCCCACCGCCTGACCACCCTGCACCGACCCGGCGCGGAAGGGGTGCCGTTCTTCTTCATCCGCGTCGATGCGGCAGGCAATGTGTCAAAGCGGCTGGACGGCGCTGGGTTTCCGTTCGCGGCGCATGGCGGCGGTTGTCCACTGTGGAACCTGCACTCGGCGTTTCACAGCCCCGGCCAGATCATAACGCAGTGGCTGGAATTGCCGGACGGTCAGCGGTTTTTCTCGATAGCCCGGACGGTAACTTCAGGCGGTGACAACTGGGACCGCCGCGGATCAACGCAAGCCGTCGCGCTCGCCTGTGCGGCTGAGCATGCGCCGCTGACGACTTATGCGAAGGGCAGCGATCTGGCGACGATTGCGGCCACGCCAATTGGAATCAGTTGCCGCCTGTGCCCCCGTGCTGGCTGCACCGCGCGGGCCTTGCCGCCGATCGGGCGGGAGATTCTGGCCGACGACCAACGCCGTCCGCCCGCGCCCTATGAATTTGCCGATGGGTGAGCTTCAGACCCACCCCTGACCCCTCTCGCTTGCGGGAGGGGAAAATCGTCAGCGCAAGCTCACCACGTTATCCGACATGCGCGGATCGCGCCGGTCGCCGCGGTATTGGCTGGCCATTGGTTCGTCCGATGCCTCGACCACCGCGCCTTGGCCAAAGCCGTTGAACGCCGTGCGCATCGCCGCGCCATAGGCTCCCAACATGCCGACCTCGATATAATCGCCAGCGGCAATATCGGCGGGCAGCATGAACGGGCCTTTCATGAAATCGGCGTCGTCGCACGTCGGGCCATAGAACGAGAATTCCTCGTCCGCGCCGCGCTTGGCGTCATTCAGGCATTTGACCGGAAAACGCCAGCCGACGTGCGCCGCATCGAACAGCGCGCCATAGGCACCGTCGTTGATGTACAGTTCGTCGCCCCGGCGCTTTTCCACGCGGACCACCAGTGAATTGTATTCCGCGCACAGCGCCCGGCCCGGTTCGCACCAGAGTTCCGACGAATAGGATACGGGCAGCGATTCTGCCGCACGGTGGATCGCGCCGAAGAAATCCTCCAGTGGCGGTGGCTCCATCCCCGGATAGATCGACGGAAAGCCGCCGCCGACATCGACGATGTCCACGGTAACCGCCGCATCGACAATCGCCACACGCACCCGCTCAAGCGCTTGCACATAGGCAAACGGCGTCATGGCCTGACTGCCGACATGGAAGCAGATGCCAAGGCTGTCGGCCACCTGACGGGTCGACTGCAACAGCGGCGCAGCGTCGGCCAGATCGATGCCGAACTTGGCGGCAAGGCTCAGTTCCGAATAGTCGGACGAGACGCGCAGACGCACGCAGAGCGACAGGTCCTCTGCGCCATCAGTGGCGGCAACGATCTTTTCGAGCTCTTCCTGCGTATCAAGGCTGAACACCCGGACGCCGTGATCGGTATAAGCCTCTGTGATGGCGCGGGCTGTTTTCACCGGGTGCATGAAGCACAGCACAGCTTCGGGCAGCGCAGCGCGAACCGCGCGCACTTCGGCAATGGAGGCGACGTCGTAATGCGTGATGCCCGCATTCCACAACACCGCCAGCAATTCAGCCGAAGGATTGGCCTTGACGGCATAGAGCGACTTGCCCGGAAACTTCTCTGCGAAGAAACGAGCTGCCCTTTCCGCGGCCTGCGGACGGTTCAGAATTACGGGTTCGTCAGGCGCGAGAGCGCGAGCTACAGCCGATGCGTCAGGATAGATGTGCAATTCAAGGGACCCCCAAACGGATAGTTAAAAAGCTGCCTTGCGGTTTGGAAGTCCCCATGGGGCAGCGGAGGGTCGATATAGGGCACGCAAGATGAACTGCAAGTGAAAAACGCCCCCCGCAAATTCCAGCGAAAATTACGGAATTATGACAAGCTTTTTCAATCAGTTATCTCGAGTTTTTCACGTCCGTTAAAAAGCGACTACCGGAGCGTCCTTTACGTCACGCTCTGTATCGCCGATTCGCTGGAAATCGTACGCCGAAAACCCCAGCATGGAGGAGAACAACACCGCCGGAAAACTCTCCCGCGCGGCGTTGTAATTGGCCGCTGCGGCGTTCTGCGCGCGGCGGGCGGCGGCGAGTTTGTCCTCCACGTCCGCAAGTTCGCCTTGCAGGGACTGGAAGTTGGCGCTGGCCTTCAGTTCTGGATAGGCCTCGGCAAGCGCAAACAGCTTGCCCAGCGCGCCGCCCAGAGCGGTTTCCGCCCCGGCACTGGCGCCGCGTGCCGCATCTGCCTGATTACGCGCGGCAATCACCGCATCGAAGGTGTCCTTCTCATGCGCGGCATAGCCTTTGACGGCTGCGACAAGGTTAGGGATCAAATCGTGGCGCTGGCGCAACCCTGCGTCGATGTCGGCAACACCTTGATTACAATTTTGGCGTAAGGAGACCAGACGATTGTAAGTCGTGATCAGCAACAGCACGATCACAATAGCAATGACAATAGCCGACGACAGCCAAAGATTAAGCAGAATGTCCCGCACGAACTAACCCCTTTACCCACTGGCTGGCATTTTAGGCGAGAAAGTTAAAGAAAGTTGCAACGGATGCTTGAACGACCTGATCCGGATGCCTTGCTGGCGGGCGAGCTTGGACAATGGCTGGCTGGCGAAGGCACGATGCGCGACGCCGCCCGGGCGCGGGCCTCGCGTATTCAAACGCTTGCGATTGCGGCCGCCTGCGTGGTTGCGGTGCTGGTTCTGCTGGTGAGCCGCTCAGGCGTTGTCGGCGCGCTGCAGATGGGGTTCTTCGTCGGAGCGGCAGGTCTTGGCTGGGCCGAATGGTCGAAGCGGCCAGCAATTCGCGCGATCAAGGGCGGCATGAACGAAGCCATCGCCCGTGCCCTGCGGATGGAATACTTCGTCGCCGCAAGGCCCGGCGCGGAATTCCAGCTCGCCCGGAATTTCGACATGCTACCCAGCTTTGAACGATCATCGTTCGAAGACATGTGGCGCGGATCAATCGGCGACCGGTCGTTCCAGCTTTACGAAACGAAACTTGAGCAGCGGCGCAACAGCGGTAAAAACCGGAGCTGGGAAACCGTGTTTCAGGGCAGCCTGATCACGCTGGACTTCGCACGGCGGTTCCATGGCGTGACGCTGATCGAGCGGGCCGGGCGGCGCAAGAAGCTGTTCGGTCTGCTGGGCGAAAAGGATGCGATCATACTGGACGGCGTTCGCCTTGGCCGTGTCGACATGGTCGATCCGCGCTTTGACCGGGAATTCGCAGTGTGGACCAACGATCAGGTCGAGGCGCGCTATCTGGTCCATCCCGACTATGTCGAACGGCTGATGGCGGTTGAGCAAGCCTTTGCTGGCGAGAAAGTGCGCGGACTGTTCAAGGACGGACAGTTGCTGATCGTGCTGGAAAGCGGAAACTTGTTCGAAAGCGGATCGCTCGATGCCGGGCAGGATCGGCAGCTCTTGGCAAGAACCATCGAGCAGTTCGGATCGCTGACCGATCTGGCCGCTAGGCTGAATGAACGCGCGCGGATGAGCGCTTGAGGTTACTCAATTTCAGCCGCCGTTGTTCACTGCCAACTGCCGTTCAATAGTTGCCACAATCGCTTCGATTTCCGGGCTGGCAATGCCGTGCAGGCGCAATAGATTGAGCACCAGCCGGTCAATCCGCTCGACCGCCTTGGCCCCCGATGCCAGCGCGCGGGCCAGCGAGGATGGGCGGGTTAGGCCTTCTGCGGCTTTGGCATAGCTGGCAAAGTCGACCAGACTGCGCTCGTCCGCGCCCATCGTCAGCAGCAATGCGGTGACCTGCGCGTAAATCGCCGCGCTGGCCGCGCGGTCTGACAGCACGGTTTCGCCGATGGAGCGGACGCCGTCTGGCGAAAAGCAGCGGCAGTTGCCGGTCAGCAGCATTGGCCACTTGGCCAGCGGCGCAAACAGTGATCGCTGCGCCAGCAACAGTACCGGCACGCGCTGCAGCCCGCCTTCCGCCTCAACCTTTATGTTCGACATATCCTTGGCCAGCCGTTCAAGCAGCGCCTGATCTTCTGCCTCTGCAAACGGTGCGGCCTTGAAGTTTGACGCCAGCGTCACGGTCAACTGGCCGGGCTGCGCGGGATCAATCCGCACCGCCTGGGCATCCGGGCTAGTCAGGCTGATCTTGCGCGGATCAAGCCCCTGCCACACCGCCTCGCTGGAATACACGCCCTGATACGCGGGGGGGGCAATCGAACCGAGCCGCTCCAGATAGGCGCGCGGCGGCAGGTTCATGATTGACAGGCAAGGGCGTCCAGATGCCGCGATCCGGCCCATCAGATCGGCGATCGCTGGCGCTTTGAACTGCGGCTCCTGCATCGCCAGAATGACGAACTGATAGTCCGCCGGGTCGATCTGGTCGGGTGTGCGCAGCGCGGCAAATCCGCGCGCAGGCTCATGCGAAATGGGCACCCGCAAGGTTACGTCGCCGCCGCCGCGGCGCAGTGACAGGCGCACTTCCAGCGGGTTCAGGCTCATCGCCGCAACTTCATCCGGCTGACCGACGAAAGTCACCGCATGGCCCGCCAGCGCCAGCTTGACGCCGGGGAGCAGGCCGTAAGATGCGCCCAATATCAGAATTTTAACCGATGCGGTGGCCATCAGCGTCCTTTCACGTCGACATAGATGATGTCGGCCTTGCCGCTGCCCCGAGTGGACAGCAGCCCGATTATCATCAGCGCATAAGCCGCGGCGAGCGCCGGTGCGACCAAAGCCCGGGGCAAATAGTGCGCCAACAGGCGGGAAAGCGGGGTCATAACGGCATCCTTAGGATAGCCTCGATCACCGGTCGGGCCAGTGACAGCCAAGCCAGAATGCCCAAGGGAGCAAGGATCATACGCGGCCACCCGGTGATCCGCTCCAGCGGCAACCAACGCAGTGCAAGCCTAGTGAGCACGATGCCCAGCGCCTGCCAGAACGACCACAGCACATAGAACAGCGAAAATTCATGCCACAAGCCAATCGCCAGCATCGCCATGATCAGCCCCAGCAACGGGCTGCGAGTGATCGCCATCACCGGGCGGAACACATAATCCAGCACCCAGGCCGATAGGGTCATGTGCCAGCGCTTCCAAAAATCGAGCAGCGATTCGGCGCGCCACGGCTGGTCGAAGTTCTCCTCAAGCCGCAGCCCGAGCATCAGGCTGGTGCCGAGCGCGATGGCAGTCATCCCGGCAAACTCGAAATAGAGCGAGATCCAGTGGATCGCTGAATCCGCCCAAGCACGATAGAATGTGCCTGCGTGAATAAGGCGGCCGTCGATCATCAGCGCCACGCCTACCACTTGCCGCGCAATGACATAGGCCATGAACGCGCCGATCAGCGCGCGTTCGATCCCGGTCAGGAACTCTGCCGCGTCCCAGCGGCGGCGGGCGGCTTGGCGTTCAAAATTGGGGAAACGGTGGATCGGGCCGACGATCATCACCGGCAGGAACAACTGGTAGCGCAAGTGACTACGCACGCTGGGCGCGGCCAGCCGTCCCATCCACCATTCGGCAACCACGTGCAGATGGCGCAAGGTAAAGAACGCGGCGCCGATCCAGACGATCCCGTGCATGGGGACAAGCCGCGAGGCGCTGAACGCTGCCAGCAGCAGCCCCGCCCATACCCCAGCCACCGCCCCGCGATGGCGCGTGCGCTCACCCAGCCGCAGCACAAGCGGGGTCAGCGCCGCAACGGCAAGCAGCCAGACTGCCGAAAACGGCGCGAGCCACGCGATCACCAGAACGGTCCAAACCGCCACGCCGTCCAGCGCCCAGTCGCGCGGCAACAGCCAGCCCAATGGCACCGCCACAAAGGCAAGCAGGATGAGCAGGGTCGAGATTTCAATCATCAGCTGCGCCACCATGCGGCCAGTTCAGCCTGAAAATGCGCGCGTCCCTTGATGTTCATATGCGCGAGATCATAGAATTCGGCGTTGTCCCACGGGCCTTGCGGGGCGAACAGGGGCACGCTGTACCGTGCCGCCAGTGCGCCCGCCCGGGTGCGCAAACCGGTAACGACAGCGCGGCTTTGAACCGCCTCGGCCGCGCGGGAATGCGGCGGCAAGACCATGACCACCTGCACCCCATTATCGCGGGCATTGCGCATCATTGCGTCCAAATCTTGGCGGCAATAGGGATCGTGGAGTTGTTGCGGATACATTCGCTTGATGTCTTCCGGCGTGATTTTCTGGGCGTCGAACAATTGCTCGGGATCTTCATCGCCGCGCCGCTCGATGCGTTTCAGCCCCAAGCCTGAGTGAAAGTCATTGGCAATTCTGAACTGCGCGAACTTGAGCCAGTGCCGCAGCCCGGCTTGTCGCATATCGCACAGATGCTCGTCGTCGACTGCGGGAAGGTCGCGGATAAGCGGGTTCACTTCGATGAACAGAACGCTGACTTTTCGGGCCACGGCTTGATTGGCCATCGCGATCAGTTGCCATTCTTCTGCGGCGATCATCCCAATCCGCGCGTGCGGTCGGCCATCACCGAGCAGCGACTTTTGAGGCGAACGCGCATCAGGGCCAAACGGCGACACCGCCCCGCGCATCAGCGATGATCCGACGACGGCGATCTGAGCACGGTCAAAGAACGGCCGTTCGGGCGGCGCGACCATGCGGACGGCCACGACGGCAGCCGCCGCGATAAGCAGCGCGGCCAGCCACGCCCAGACAATCTGCCGAACGGTCACGCCGCCAATTCGCTGACGGTCCGGGCCATTTCCGCGATGGACTTAATCGACGCCATGCGCGCCACGGGGATTTCAACGTCGAAATGTCGCTCAACCGCCAGCAAGAAGTTGAGCTGCGAAAAGCTGTCCCAGCCGGGCACGTCGCCGGTGACCGATTGCGGCGACAGCAGCGCCGGGCTGACGCGAAACACGTCGGCGGCAATCGCCATCACAGTCCCTAACAAGTCCTGATCGCCCACATTGGCCCCATGCTGTGCACCCAGTTCCTGGGTCAGTATATCGCGCAAGGCTGTCAGGTTCGGCTTGCCCGAAATGCCGCGCGGGATGGCGTCTAGCGCGACGATGCGCTTTGGCACTTTCTGCCCCTCCAGCCGCCCGCGCGCGTGGGCTGTCAGCGCCGCTTCATCAACCGGGGGATCGCAGACAACGGCGGTGACCGGCACTTCCTCGAACAGATCGTCGGCAATACCGAGCGTTACGCTTTCGCGCACGGCGGGATGGGCCTGCATCACCTCGTCGATTTCGTCAGGCCGGATCAGGAAGCCGCCCATCATGATCACGCTTTTCAGCCGCCCGAGCATGGCATAGCTGCCATCGGTCCGCAGGCGGGCGATGTCGCCGGACTTCATCCAGCCGTCGGCGGTAAAGCTGGCCTGAGTCCGCCCGTCATTCCCCCAATAGCCAGCGAACACGTTGTCGCCGCGCAATTGCAGCTCGCCCTCGCCAGGTGTGGCGGAGAGCGGATCGATGCGCGCTTCGCAGTCGACTGGCAGGCCGATGGTGCCGAACGCGCCCATCTCCGCCGCCGGTCCGGCATAGAGCGCGCTGGTGACGGTTTCGGTCAGGCCGTACTGGTTGAACACCGGGCGCTTGAACCGGCTCTCCAGCCGCAGCCACAGCGGATCGGGCAAGCGCGACGCAACCGACAGCAGGGCCTGACATTCCGGCGCGTCGAAATAATCGTCATGCTGGGCATAGGAGTCGATCATCGCCCAGATCGTCGGCACGGTGATCACGTGCGTTGCGCGCTGTTGGCGGACGCGGTTCAGCCATTGCTCGATCTCTGGCAAGCGGAACCCGCCCGAGCGGATCAGCGCACAACCATTGGCCAGCGCCAGCAGCGGCCCTTGCACCAGCCCGTCTGCATGGGCGAGGATCATGTCATTGAAAATGCGCGATTGTGGGGTGTAGCCAAACAGCCGTGACAGCGTGGTGAGGTTGGCGAAGACGTTGGTGCGCGACAGCATCACACCGCTGGGCGACGAGGTCGTGCCCGAGGTGAACATGACATAGGCGAGGCCTGAGTCGTTGGGCGGCAAACGCGGCGGTCGGTGCGCGCTGGCCGAAGTGACGCCGCCAAGAAAGTCAGCCTTCGCCCGCTTACGGAACCAAGATTTGCGCGCCGCTTCAGCTTCGCCCAGGGAAACGGTGCGCAAACCGGCCGGCAGCGGCAATTGCCACGCGCCCAAATCCGCCACCAGACACGCCGCCTCAACCGTGTTCAGCACTGCCTGCGCACTGGGATCGGGGGTGTCGGGAGTGAGCAGTACCGGCACCAGCCCATCGAGCAGCGCGGCGATGAAACACGACACTGCCGCAGATTCGCTCGCCGTGCGGATCAGCACCCGATCGCCTGCGCTCAGGCCCAGATCATCGAACTGTTGCAGCCAGCGGCGCACTTCGTCGGCGAGGTCGGCATAGCTCACCGTGCGGGCGGGCAGCATCAGAAAGTCTGCCTTGCCGCCCGCGAGTAACCGCTCCCACAGCAGGCGGGTCGAAACGCCGCTCATTCGCCGCCCTCGATATTGATGGACGAAGCGCGCGGCCTGAACGGTTTGATCACCGCCGGATTGCCCGCCACCAGCGCGCCGTCCGGAATCATCTTGCGCACCACCGCCCCGGCGGCGATCACCGCACCCGCGCCAATCCGCGTATCGGGATGGATCACCGCGCCCGCGCCAATGACCGCGCCTTCGCCGACGTGGATATTGCCGGCCAGCGTCGCACCGGGGCCGATGCTCACCCGGTCACCCAGCATGGTGTGGTGGCCCAGCGAGGCCGCGCGGTTGACCAGCACGCCCTCGCCAATCATCGACATCGCGCCGATCACTACTCCGGCGTTGATATAGCTGCACGCGCCCACGCGGAGCGAACGCGGGATAATCGCGGTGGGATCGATGATTGCCTTGGCCTTTTTCAAACCCAGCGACAGCGCCAGTTCGATCAGCTCGCCGCGCCGCTTTGGCGCAAAGGCGCAGACGGTGAACTGCGCCCCCGGCTCGGGCACGAAATCCGCCAAATCGACCAGCCGACTGCGATCAAGCAGACGCGGCGTGCCACTGACGCTGACCGCCGCCGTTACCGCAATGTCCAGCCGCAGCAGCGTCTCTTCCAGATCGGCCACCAGCGGAGAACGCACTCCGAAAATTATCACAATCAAACTTCCGCCTGTTAGCCCGGCCCCCCGGCGCTTCGCAATTTCAAAGCCATAACGCGTTCAGCGCAGGAAAGCATTTCCAAAATCGCCGCGATGCTGCAACGCGAACTGCTCTAGATCGGCACGCAAGGAGGGTACATGTCGCGGTTGATCCTGTTCAACAAGCCCTATGGCGTGCTTTGCCAGTTCACCGATCCCGGCGGCGACAAGCCGCGGGCAACACTGGCCGATTACGTCTCGGTGCCGGGGGTCTATCCGGCCGGGCGGCTGGATCAGGACAGCGAAGGGCTACTGCTGCTGACCGATGACGGCAGGTTGCAGGCCCGGATCGCCGACCCCCGGTTCAAGCTCCCCAAGGCCTACCTTGTCCAAGTGGAAGGCGATATCGCCGAGGACGCTCTGACCACCCTGCGCAAGGGCGTGCGACTGAAAGACGGCATGACCTTGCCCGCCGGAGCGGAACGCATTGCCGCGCCGGAATTATGGCCGCGCGATCCGCCGGTGCGTTTTCGCAAGACGGTGCCCGATTGCTGGATCAAGCTGACCCTGCGCGAAGGCCGCAACCGACAAGTCCGCCGCATGACCGCCGCTGTGGGCCACGGTACCCTGCGGCTGGTGCGCTGGAGCATTGGCGACTGGGCTCTCGATGGGATCCCGCCGCGAGAATGGCGCGAGATAGAGGTTTAGCGCTTGGCGAA
>JBDUBN010000591.1:0-1739 GCA_040004085.1 Novosphingobium sp. | reverse complement strand
GCCGACGGCGATTGCCGGGATTTACGGGATGAACTTCCGGTTCATGCCCGAACTGGAATGGCGCTATGGCTACTTCGCGGTGGTCGGCCTGATTGTGGTGACATGCGGCGGACTGTGGGCGCGGTTCCGGCGGATTGGCTGGTTGTGACGAACTGAGCGGATTTCCGCCGGGAATTGCTGGCTAGATCACATGTTCCGGATGCAGCGCGCAGGCGCTTTCGGCTTCGGTCTCCACTTGCAGCGTCGCGTGGCCGATGCCGAAGTCGTGTTCCAGTTCATGCGCCAGTTCGTGCAAAAAGCCGTCTTGCGGGTGGCCGCCGGGCATGTGCAAATGGGCGGTGAGCGCCGTCTCGGTCGTGCTCATCGGCCAGATATGGAGATCATGTACCGCCGCCACACCGGGCTGCGAGGTTAGGAAGCCGCGTACGGCGGCCTCGTCAATGCCTTCGGGCACGCCAAGAAGGCCAAGCCTCACCGAACCGCGCGCCAAGTCCCAGGTGCTCCAGGTGATGACTGCCAAAATGGTCAGGCTGGCGACCGGGTCGATCCACGTCGCGCCGGTCTGCATGATCAGCAGCCCCGCGATCACGACCCCGGCGGACACCGCCGCGTCTGCCGCCATGTGCAGGAACGCGCCCTGCACATTGATGTCGTGTTTGCGGCCGCGCATGAACATCAGCGCGGTCAGGGTGTTGACCACGATGCCCACCGCCGCGACGCCCATGATGGTGCCGCCAGCGACAGGTTGCGGATCGTAAAGCCGGTGCAGGGTCTCCACCAGAATGGCGCCGATCGCGACCAGCAGCAGCCCGGCGTTAGCCATGGCGGCCAATATCGAGGAACTTTTGAACCCATAAGTAAACCGCGCCGAGGGAGGCCGTGCAGCGAGCGAGGAGGCGAACCACGCGATCAGCAGTCCCAGTACGTCGGACAAGTTATGCCCGGCATCGGCGACCAGTGCCATCGAGCCCGACGAGAGGCCATACGCCGCCTCGATCACCACGAACCCGGCATTCAGCGCCACGCCCAGCGCAAACGCCCGGTCATGCCCGCCCGCCGGTACATGGTGGTGGCCTTGCCCGTGCCCATGCCCGTGGCTGTGATCATGGTGATGATGATTAGCGCTCAAGTGCTATTCCTTTGACTCACCAGCGCTCCAGCGCTGCAGGGGAGCGGCAAGGTCAGTACACGCATTCGTCAAAGTCCGAATTGCGCACCACGGTGCTGCGTGCGGCAATGGCATTGCCGTGGCGGCGGGTAAAGCCCGTTGCCGAGACTACGGCGCGCTTTTTCGGGTTGGGCAGCGCTGCGGCAATGCGCGCCGCCTCAACCCGGCTCAGGTGCGCGGCGGAGTGGTGGTAATAGCGCTGGGCGGCGGCCTCCGCGCCAAACGTGCCAATGCCAGTTTCCGCGACGTTGAGGTACACCTCCATGATCCGCCGCTTGCCCCAGATGTTCTCGATCAGCATGGTGAACCACGCCTCCAGCCCCTTGCGGAAATAGCCACCGCCTTGCCACAGGAACACGTTCTTGGCGGTCTGCTGGCTGACTGTCGACCCGCCCCTGATCCGCCCGCCGCGCTGGTTGCGTTCAAAAGCTTTCTGCATGGCATCGGTATCAAAGCCGCGGTGGCTGCAGAACTTGCCGTCCTCTCCGGCGATCACGGCGGCGACCATGTTGCGGTCAATCCGTGAGAGCGGGGTCCACTGCTTGTCGATGCCGCTGGGGTCCATGATCAT
>JBDUBN010000179.1:0-5801 GCA_040004085.1 Novosphingobium sp. | reverse complement strand
GGGGCAGCCGCTGGGGTTTGACCTGGAAGGCGCGCGGCGGCACACTGTTTCAGAAAGCAACACTCGAGGACCATTAATGACCGAACATTCTATCCGCCCAGATGTGCAGGCTTATCTCGATATGTTGGCTGCTGCGCCGCGTCCGCCGATGAGCGATGGAATGATTGCGATGATTCGCCAGGCGCCGGCCGACTTTTTGGCTTCGCAGGACCTGCCGGTGGGCGAACTGGGAGAGATTCGCGACGTTTTGATGCCGGGGCCAGCAGGTGACATTCCGCTGCGCCTGTTCGATGTGAAGGCCGAGCGCGAGGCTTCATCTGTGGTGGTGTTTTTCCATGGCGGCGGCTTTGTGGCTGGCAGCATCGGATCACATGCGGCGATGGCGGCGGAAATTTCGCGTGGGCTTGACCTGCCGGTGGTGTCTGTGGAGTACCGGCTCGCGCCTGAACACAAGTGGCCCGCAGGCCCCAGTGATGCCGAAGCCGCGACCCGCTGGATTGCGGAGAACGGCGCGGCTTTCGGGCGCGAGTTTACCGGACTGGTCCTGTGCGGTGACAGCGCCGGCGGCAACCTCACCGCCGTCACCTCCATGGCGCTGCGTGACCAGCCAGCGACGCTGCCGGTAATGTTGCAGTTCGCCATTTACCCCACTGTGGGTAGGTCGACCGAATTTCCTTCGTATGAGGCATTCGCCGACGGCTTTGGCTTGAGCCGCGTGGATATGAATTACTTCGAGGGGGCCTACGCCTCGAATAAAGCCGACTGGCGCGGCGCGCCAGCGCTGCATGACCTGTCCGGTATGCCGCCCGCAGTGGTGGTTACTGCCGGGCTGGATCCGCTCCGCGACGATGGCCGCGCCTATGCCGACAAGCTGGAGGCTGCAGGCGTCAAGGTGAAGTACCGGAATTTTGAGGGCACGATCCACGGTTTTGCCAGCTACCGGCGGCACATCCCTTCGGCGCGCGACGATTTGTCAGAGGCGCTGGCGATGGCGAACGAAATGCTCAGGGCAGGGTAAGTCTTCTTCACCCCTCCCGCCAGCGGTAGGGGACCAAGCTAGAGCATCGTGCGCAACACCTGAACTACCCGTCATCCCGGCGAAGGCCGGGACCCAGCCCGTCTGCATACCAGGCCGCGAACCGTCGCTATTTCTTTGTTTGGAATGGGTCCCGGCCTTCGCCGGGATGACGATTCAGATTAAAGGCAGCTTGCTCAAAACAAAAACCCCCCGGGTTGCGGCCCGGGGGGTTTTTGTTTGTACGCTGTGGACGAGTTACTCGCCGAAGGTACGCTGCCACCAGCCGCGGCGCGGTGAGCCGGGTTCGCCTTCGTCTTCACCCGCTTCTGCACCAGCTTGTTCAGCCGCAGGTTCGGAAGCCGGAGCGGAGTCTTCGGCGACTGCAACTTCCGGCGCAACTTCAGCGGGCGCAGCTTCCGGTTCAACCTTCTTGCGTCGGCTGCGGGCAGGCTTGGCCGGAGCTTCGGCAGCAGCCTCGACGACTGCCTCTGCCTCGACCGGCACTGCTTCAACAGGAGCCTGGGCTTCTGCTTCGACATCGGCCTTCTTGCGGCGGGTGCGCTTGGGCTTTGCCTCGGCAACCGCTTCGGCAGCAGCTTCGGGTTCGGCAGCGACCGCATCGGTCACCGCTTCTGCTTCGGCCACATCTGCCTTCTTGCGGCGGCTGCGTGGCTTGGCAGCGGGTTTGGCTTCGGCAGGCGCTTCGACTGCTTCGGGAGCCGCCTCTACTTCGCCTGATTCATCGGCACTTTCGCCATCTGCATCGTCGCCGTCCGTGCCTTCACCCTCCTGCGTAGCCTCGGTGCCATCCTCATTACGAGTGCGGGCACCACGGCGGCGGCGGCTGCGGCGGCGGCGCTTGCGCGGACCGTCGCCCTCTTCGCCTTGGCCGTCTTCGCGTGCTTCGGTGTTGCGGTCTTCGCCTTCGGCGTCCTCAACAGCGTCGCCTTCGGCAGGCGCTTCACCGGCTTCTTCTGCAGCATCAGCCGCATCGTCGGCAGCCTGCTCTTCGCGAGTGCGGTTGCGGCCACCACGGCGGCGGCGGCGGCGTTTGCCACGGCCTTCGCCCTCGGCTTCACCCTCACGAGCACCTTCGCGTCGGCCACCTTCGCGTCCAGCTTCACGCTGGCCACCACGCTCTTCGCGCTCTTCACGTTCGTTGCGCGAATCCTCGTCGTCGAAATCCTCGTCCTCGTCATAGGACATGTCTTCTTCCGGCTCGATGATCGGCTCGAACCTGGGCATCACGGTTGGGCGTGGGCCGGACGAATCGACGCGCATTTTCGCGCCTTCGTTTTCACCTTCGGGGATCACTTCGACGCGCACGCCATAGCGATCCTCAATCTCAGCAAGATCGGCGCGCTTGGCGTTAAGCACATAAACGGCCGCTTCCTGGCTGGCGAACAGCGAGATAACGGTGCCCTTGCCCTTGGCGGCTTCGTCCTCGATCATGCGCAGCGATGAAAGTCCGGCGCTGGAGGCGGTGCGGACCAAGCCCGACCCATCGCAATGCGGGCAGTGGCGAGTAGTCGCTTCGACCACGCCAGTGCGCAGGCGTTGGCGGCTCATTTCCATCAGGCCAAAGCTGGAAATCCGGCCAACCTGAATGCGGGCGCGGTCGTTCTTGAGCGCGTCCTTCATCGTCTTCTCGACCTTGCGGACATTGGAGCTGTATTCCATGTCGATAAAGTCGATCACCACCAGACCGGCCATGTCGCGCAGGCGCAGTTGCCGGGCGATTTCGCGCGCGGCTTCAAGGTTAGTGTTCAGCGCGGTCGCCTCGATGCCATGCTCCTTGGTGGAGCGGCCCGAGTTGATGTCGATGGAAACCAGCGCTTCGGTCGGGTTGATGACCAGATAGCCGCCGCTTTTCAGCTGGACGACGGGATCGTACATCGCAGTCAACTGGTCTTCCGCGCCATAGCGCTGGAACAGCGGGACCGGATCGGAATAGGCCTTCACCTTCTTGGCGTGGCTGGGCATCAGCAGCTTCATGAAGTCGCGGGCGGCGCGGTAACCGCCTTCGCCCTCCACGACGACTTCTTCGATGTCGCGGTTATAGATGTCACGGATGGCGCGCTTGATCAGGTCGCTGTCTGAATGGATCTGCGCCGGGGCAGAGCTGCCCAGCGTGCGCTCGCGAATTTCGTCCCACAGGCGGGCGAGGTAATCGAAGTCGCGCTTGATTTCGCTCTTGGTGCGCTGAAGTCCGGCGGTGCGGACGATGCAGCCCATCGACTTGGGCAGGTCCATCTCGGCAACTATGCTTTTCAGACGCTTGCGGTCAGCGGCCGAGCTGATCTTGCGGCTGATACCGCCGCCGTGGCTGGAATTGGGCATGAGCACGCAATAACGACCGGCAAGGCTGAGGTATGACGTCAGCGCCGCGCCCTTGTTGCCGCGTTCTTCTTTGACGACCTGCACCAGCAGAACCTGACGGCGCTGGATTACGTCTTGAATCTTGTAGCGGCGGCGGAGCGCCATGCGCTTGTCGCGCAGTTCGTCGGCCTGCTTGGCGCGGCCTTGCGAGCGGCCTCCGCCACCCTGACGGCGACGGCCGCGCTGCTGGCGCTGGCGGTCATTGCCTTCGCCTGATTCGGCCTGTTCGCCCTCTTCGGCTTCGCCGTCTTCGGAATCTTCAGCGCTATGATCGAAACCGCTTTCAACGTGGCCGTCTTCGATCGTGGCGACATCGTCCTTCTCGGACGTGTCGATTTCGGTGACGCTGCCGAAATCATCATCGTGATGTTCGTGCGTCGTCCCGGCGTAGTCATCGGCTAGCGATTCGCCCAATTCGTCGTCACCAACGAAATCTTCCTCACCCTCAGCCTGAGCGCGCAGTGCGGCTTCTTCTTCGGCGTGCGCGGCTTCTTCGGCCAGCAGGGCATCGCGGTCCTGCTTGGGGATCTGGTAATAGTCCGGGTGGATTTCGCTGAACGCCAGAAATCCGTGCCGGTTGCCGCCGAAATCGACGAAAGCCGCCTGCAACGATGGTTCGACGCGGGTTACCTTGGCGAGGTAGATGTTGCCCTTGATCTGCTTGTGATCAGCAGATTCAAAGTCGAATTCCTCAATCCGATTGCCTTTTAGTACCGCCACCCGGGTTTCTTCCTGGTGGCGCGCGTCGATCAGCATGCGCGTTGTCATAATAATTTCTCCATGCGCGCCGTTCGTCTGCCATCAGGGGCAAAGCCTCTGGATGCAGGGCGGCGCGATCATATGTACGGACGCCAGTGGCCGCCGAACGGGATGATCCCGGGCGCGGCTTCATGACGTTGTGGGTGAAGCCAAGGCGCGTTTGCGCGCTGTCGGCGGTTTTCGTGTCTGCAAGTACGCCAAGGCGCGGCAAAAGAGTGCGCGCATCGAAGTTCGGCCCCATCGCAGTCAACGCCGAGGCCGCCCGGAAGGGCAGCAACGGACCAGACGGCGAAAGACTTAACATACCTGCATCAACCTGTACGGATCCGGGCCTGTTCAGCCCGGTTTTGCGGGAGCGGAAGAACCTGTCGATCCCCTTGCGGCAACGTCATGCCCCGGCCATTCCGGACGGGCGCCTGCACATATTGCGGGAGGATCGCGGCAGGAATGCCCCGACGCATGACTGCCTAGCACCGCTTTGAAAGGACGGCAAGTTTGTTGCGAACGAACCGCAGAACAGCAGAGTTATCCGCAACGCGGCGATTGCGGCTTGGCTGACAAGTGCTTAACCATCCCGACCATGCCTCGCCGTTTGTCGTTCCTGCTTGTGATAGTGGCCCCGGTCGCCGTCTTCGCCGCTATGGTTTTGGCGGATCGGGCGTTCTGCGGTGCAGGGCGCGGGTATGACTATGTCGTGCGGCTCAGTCTGCCGCCGCCCGCTGACGAGATCGGTTTGCCCAAAGTGCTCGGGCCACTGGATGCCAGCCGCCCGCTGGTGGTGATCGATGCCGGGCATGGCGGCCACGATCCCGGCGCGGGCAATGGTTCGCTCAAGGAAAAGGCGCTGACGCTGGCGTTGGCGCAGGCGCTGCGTGACGCCTTGCTGGCAGGCGGCGGCGTACGCGTGGCGCTGACCCGCGATGACGACCGTTTCCTGCTGCTGCCAGAGCGGGCAGGCATCGCCCGGCGGCTGAAGGCGGACCTGTTCATCTCGATCCACGCCGACAGTTCAGGCAACCCCGACGCCAGTGGCGCGACCGTTTACACCCTGTCCGAACGCGGATCGAGCGACACTGCGGCCCGGCTGGCCGAAAGCGAAAACCGCGCCGACGTCATCAACGGCGTCTCGCTGTCGGGCAAGGACGACGCGGTGTCCGCCATCCTTGTGGACTTGTCACAACGCGAATCCGCCGCGCAATCGGCGGACTTTGCCGGGCTGGTGCTGCGCGAAGGTTCGGGCCATCTGAACTTCCGCGAACAGGCCATCCAGTCCGCTGCCTTCATCGTCCTGAAAAGCGCAGACCTGCCGTCAGTGTTGTTCGAGGCAGGCTATATCAGCAATGCAGACGACGCGGCGTGGCTGGCATCAAGTCAGGGGCAGCAGGCATTTGCCGACGCGACGGCGCGGGCGGTACGGGTGTATTTCGCGCGGCGGTTGGCGGGGTAGGGATGGCTGTGATCTGCATATCACGCAACCCTGACACTGGCCCCGTATAGCTAACGCGGTATCAGAAATATTCCAAGGTCTGGTGATCGAGGCGAGAGGCTCGACTCCGCGTAATGCGCCGTGCGTGTCAGTCTCATGCGCCCCTTATACCAAGGTGCAGTGATCCTGACCTATGAGGACGGCATTCAGGCGGTTCTC
>JBDUBN010000590.1:0-1751 GCA_040004085.1 Novosphingobium sp. | reverse complement strand
AGGCGGGCGGCTGGGATCTGGTCAAGCTGGAAGTGCTGGGCGAAGCGCGCACGCTTTACCCCGACATGCGCGAAACGCTGAAGGCCACCGAAGTGCTGGCCAAGGAAGGCTTCCTGCCGATGGTCTACTGCGCTGACGATCCGATTGCCGCCAAGCAGTTGGAAGAAGTCGGCGCGGTGGCGATCATGCCGCTGGGCGCGCCGATCGGCTCGGGGCTTGGCATCCAGAATCGGGTGATGATCCGGCTTATCGTCGAAGGTGCCAGCGTGCCGGTCTTGGTCGATGCCGGAGTCGGCACGGCGAGCGACGCCGCAGTGGCGATGGAACTGGGCTGCCATGGCGTGCTGATGAACACCGCCATTGCCGAGGCCAAGGATCCCGTGCGAATGGCTCACGCGATGAAGCTGGCGGTCGAGGCAGGCCGCGCAGCTTACCTTTCAGGCCGCATGGCGACGCGGAAATATGCCGATCCATCGAGTCCGCTGGCGGGACTGATCTGACGGTTAACCCCTAGTTTTCGGTCGCGCCCGTACGAACGCGTAATATGGTTAACCTGATCATAACTACTCGCCGGTTATGAACTGTTTGATGGGTAATGTCCCATCGCGACAGGACCATGGCCATGCCTAATGTTGACGCCGCATCGATGACGATCAGTGAACTGCGCGAATTCGCCGGATTTAACGCCGCCGAGCAGCGCTATATCAAGCGCAGTCTCGACATTGGCCTTGGCCGTCAGGACGCGTTCCGGGTGTGGGCGCGCGATGCCGAGGAATCGGCGGCCATCCGCAGCCAATACGTCGCCTATCAGGACCTGAAGGTGCTGCGCGGCGTTTTGCCAAGCGACACCGCGCCAACCACCACCGGCTTCGATGGGCTGGAACAATTCATCGGCAAACTGGTCCGCGTCGCCGCCTTCGATCTGGCGCAGGCTCGCCTCGAAAGCTTTTCGTCATTCCGGTTTCTGTATGAGCGCCTGTTGGGGGCGAGCGTCCGCCCCTGGCTCCCCGCCGCCTTCTGCGCTGCCGCCGCCTTGCCGCAAATCCATCCGAATCAGCGCAAACACCTGCTCCAGTCGATCAGCGAAGCCGCCGCGACTGCCCAGGGCTGGTCCGCGCGTGACCCGAGTTTTTACCCGGAGTGGGTGGACAAGGAAGCGGCGTAAACCAGAAGTTCGCTTGCCGCCTATTCCATGATCGGCAATAGCAAGCGGATGCAAATCGATTTGTCGCCGTTGGAAAGGGCCATTGCCCGCTTGGATGAAGGACTTGCGCGGCATCTTCGCGAGCCTTTGGACGAACAATTGCGTGACGGTTTGATTCAACGCTTCGAGTTCACTTACGATCTTGCTCCAAAGATATTGCGGCGCGCTTTGCAGGAACGGGCTGACAGCCCCGGTGACATCGACCTGATGAGCTTTCCCACACTCATCAGAACGGGGTGGGAGCAAGGACTGCTCAAAGGCGGCTGGCCAGCATGGCACGGCTTCCGCGACACACGGAATGCCACTTCGCATATCTATGATGAGGCGAAGGCCATTGAGGCAGTGACAAAAATTCCCGCCTTTCTTGAAGAAGTGCAGCATCTCGTCCAGCAGTTGAAGCAACGGTTGGCACAGTGACCTTCTCGCTGGCGATCACGCCAAACGAACTTCGCATCGTCAAAGACATACTCGCCCGCATTCTGCCACCGGGGTATCAAACCTTCGTATTCGGCAGCCGCGCGACAGGCATTCACCTCAAGCCATGGTC
>JBDUBN010000005.1:0-19561 GCA_040004085.1 Novosphingobium sp. | reverse complement strand
AGAAGCTTCCTGACGCAATCCCGGCGGTGCAATCTAACGTCATCTGGCTCTAGCGAGTTCGTGGTTTTGGGTGGATACAAAAACCGTCTTCCGTGAGCTTGTCGGACTGCGATTAATCCTCGGCGTTGCGGCGCTTGTGCCGAACCGACCAAGCCAATGACAAAGCGATCAACACCGCCCCGATCAGGCCGGTCACTGTTTCCGAGATATGGAACTTTGCCGAAAGCAGCATTATCGCGCCCAGCGCGAGAATGGCCCAGAAGGCGCCGTGCTCCAGAAAGCGGTATTCCGCCAGCGTGCCTTTTTCGACCAGCATCATCGTCATCGACCGGACGAACATCGCGCCGACTGACAGCCCCAGCGCGATGATCACCATGTTGTTCGAGAGCGCGAAGGCCCCGATCACTCCATCGAAACTGAACGAGGCATCCAGCACGTTAAGGTAGATGAATCCGCCGAGCCCACTGCGCACTGCAGCACCCAGCAGCTTGAGTTTTTCCTCGCGCAGTTCAAGCGCGGTGCCAATCGCGTCGACGAGAATGAACGTCACGATACCCAACAACCCGGCGACGAGAAAGACTGCGGCGTCGGCGGCGGGTAGCATGGTTGAAATCCCCCACAGCGCCAGCAGCAACAGCGCGATCTCAATTGCCGAAAGTGCCGAAAACCTCGCCAATTGCGCTTCGATCAGGGCGATCCAGTGAACTTCCTTATCGGAATCGAAAAAGAATTTCAGCCCGACCATAGTCAGAAATGTGCCGCCAAATCCAGCAATGCTTAGGTGCGCGGATGAGACGATTCGTTCATATTCCGCCGGATTTTGCAGCGACAATCGCAGCGCCTCAATCGGTCCGATCCCGGCGGCGACCGCGACAATGGCCAGTGGAAACACGATCCGCATGCCGAACACCGCGATAACCATTCCCCAGGTCAGGAACCGTTTGCGCCACAGATCATCCATCGTGGTCAGCATGGATGCGTTGACTACCGCATTGTCGAAACTCAGCGATATTTCGAGCACGGCCAACACGCTGACCACCCAAAGAACCTGAAGCGCACCGGCAACGCTGCCGCTTTCGGACCAGCCGTACCACGCGCCGAGCGCCAGGCAGATGGCCGTGAAAATGAAAGAGCCGCGAAAAGAACTGAGCAATGAAACCTCGATATTGGGGGCAGGGGTTGAGTGAGTTAGCCTATTTGGGCTGGTAAGTCTGCTCAACGCCGGGAAAACTGCGGTCGCGCACTTCGGCGGCGTAACGCTCAACCGCGCCGGAAATCGTCTCGGCAATCGTCTCGTACCGCTTCACAAAACGCGGCACCCTTTCAAACATGCCAAGCATGTCTTCGGTGACTAGAACTTGCCCGTCGCACTGCGCAGACGCGCCGATGCCGATGGTTGGGCAGGCAACGGCCTTGGTAACTTCGATGGCGATAGGTTCGACTACGCCCTCAATCACGATAGCAAAGGCCCCGGCGTCGGCCAGCGCGGCGGCGTCAGCGACAATCTTCTGCGCCTCCGCGTCGCTCCGCCCGCGGGCGTTATAGCCGCCGAGCACGTTGACGGCTTGCGGGGTCAGGCCGACATGGCCCATCACCGGAATGCCGCGCGCGGTCAGGAAAGCTACGGTTTGGGCCATCGCCGCGCCGCCTTCCAGCTTTACACCGGCGCAACCGGTGTCCTTCAGCAGGCGCGCTGCACTGGCAAAGGCCTGCTCAGGCGAGGCTTCGTAGGTGCCGAACGGCATGTCGACGATCACCACCGCATGATACGATCCGCGCACCACTGCCGCGCCGTGCGCCGCCATCATATCCAGCGTCACCGGCACGCTGGAGGGCAGGCCATAGATCACCTGCCCCAGCGAATCGCCGACCAGCAGCAGATCGCAATGGGCATCAAGCAACTGGGCTTGCCGCGCGGTATAGGCGGTGAGCATGACGATGGGCTGGGCGGTCACGCCGTCCACCTTGCGGCGGCGGATGGCGGGCACGGTCAACCGCTTCATCGGCGCGGGCGTGGGATTCGCTCGGCTGGTGGCGGTATCGAGTTGGAAGGTGCTGGACATCAGGCGGTTGTAGTCGCTGGGTCGTGGCGGGGAAAGGGCCAAGATAGGAGCCAAGGTTGGGCCAAGGTTGGGGATGATTTGAGCGTAACCCCTTGCCAAGGCGTGTGTTGCCGCTAGCTTCCTTGGCAAATCCAACCATCGGATCAGGGGAACCGCATGTTCGGTCGCATAAAGCCGCTCGACGCTATTCTGGCGACGGCAGAGAAGAAATCGCTGCATCGCTCGCTCGGCCCGTTTCAATTGACCATGCTCGGCGTGGGCGGCACGATTGGCACCGGTATCTTCGTGTTGACCGCTGAGGCCGCGCAAAAGGCCGGGCCGGGCATGTTGTGGAGCTTTGTGATCGCTGGCCTTGTCTGTGCGGTCGCGGCGCTGTGTTATGCCGAACTGGCGGCGATGGTCCCGGTTTCGGGGTCGGCTTATACTTACACTTATGCGGTTATGGGCGAGCTCTTGGCATGGATGGTCGGCTGGGCGCTGATCCTGGAATATGCGGTCGCGGCCTCGGCGGTTTCCGTCGGCTGGTCAGGCTATTTCGTCGGGTTCCTGCGCGATTATCTGCACGTGGTGATCCCGCCGTCGCTGACGTCCGGACCATACGCCGGGGGTATCGTCAACTTGCCGGCATTCACTATAGCCTTGCTGGTGACCGGGCTGCTGATGATCGGCACCCGCGAATCGGCCCGGTTCAATGCCGTCATGGTTGTGATCAAGGTGTCGGCGCTGACGTTGTTTATCTTTGCCACGATATTCATTATCAAGGCCGATAACTTCGTGCCTTTGACCCCCAACGGCTGGGGCACCATTGGCGTCGGCGGCGCGGCGGCGTCGATATTCTTCGCCTATGTCGGGTTCGATGCGGTCTCCACAGCGGCTGAGGAAACCAAGAACCCGCAGCGCAACGTGCCAATTGGCCTGCTGGGCAGTTTGGTTATCTGCACCGTGTTCTACCTGCTGGTCGCAGCAGGAGCGGTGGGCACCATCGGCGCGCAGCCGGTGACTGGCCTGCACGGCGAAGTGCTATCGCCCGGTTCGCTTGCTCTGACGCAACGCTGCGCTGACATTGTCGCTTCGGGCGTTACCGAGCCGCTTTCGTGCTCGAAAGAGGCGCTGGCGCATGTGCTGAAAACCATCGGCTGGAACAAGCTGGGCGCGATAATCGGCATTGCCGCCGGTCTGGCGCTGCCATCGGTGGTGCTGATGATGCTGTTCGGCCAGACGCGTATTTTCTTCGTCATGGCGCGCGATGGCCTGCTGCCGGAGAAGCTGTCGGAGGTGCATCCCAAGTGGAAGACGCCTTACATCGTCACCGCGCTCACCGGCGTGGTCGTGGCGATTGGCGCGGCGTTTTTCCCGGTGGGCAAGCTTGCGGACATCTCCAATTCGGGCACCTTGTTTGCCTTTTTCATGGTTTCGATCGCGGTGCTGGTATTGCGGCGGACTGACCCTACCCGCCACCGCCCGTTCCGCGCACCGTTGCTGATGGTATTCGCACCGCTGTCGATCTTTGGCACGGCGGCGCTGTATTTCCTGCTGCCAATCGATGCCATGCTGGTGCTGCCAGTGTGGGGAGGCGTGGGTCTGGTAGTCTATTTCGCCTACAGCCGCAGCCACAGCCATGTCGGACGCGGTCTGGTCGAAGTGCATGAGGACGACAGCGACTTGCCGCCCCAGCCCGTGGCACCGTTGCCCGGTGGGATTGCGCTGGACTGATGGTCCTATGCCTCGATTGCCAAATAGCTGTCGCTTGCATGACATAGTCGTCACAATGCCGTAACAAAACTGTCCTAGTTGCCCGCCTCAAGGTTCAAACATGAGGGCAACCATGCGCAATTTTTTCGGTACCAAATATGTGCTCGCGGCGCTGGCGGCTTCCGCTGCGATGGCCACGCCTGCTGCGGCGAAAAGCGATACGCAGTACTGGCAGACTTTGCAGGCCACTGTGAAGCTGGATGACCATGTGGTCCTGTCGAACGAAACGGTCTTCCGCTCCGGCGATGCCAAGGGGTTCTACGAGATCGAGAACAACGCCATGATTGGCTATAAGTTCGATAAACACATTACGGCCTATCTGGGTTACACGGCTGATCCGCAGTACCTGAAGGGTCATTACACCACGATGGAAAACCGGATTCGCCAGCAGGTCAGCTTTGACAACGTGCTGCAGATCGGGACAGCCAAGCTGAGTGGACGGCTGCGGATGGAAGAACGCTGGCGCGACAATTCGCCCGGCACCGCGTGGCGACTGCGCCCGCAGGTCAAGCTGTCCATCCCGCTACACGGCAAGACCGCGCTGAACCTGACGCACGAGAGCTTCATCGACCTGAACACTACCGGTTTCCAGAAGGTTTCGGGTTACGAACGGATGCGCAACGCAATCGCGATCAACACGCCGATTGCCAAGCATTTCAACATCGAGTTCGGCTATCTGGAACAGCACGGCTTTGTGCCGAACGGCGCTGATAACGACGATCACGTCGCCACCATCGCACTCAATGCTTCGTTCTAACCAATAGAATCGAGCACATAACCCAGTGATCGCACCGTGCGCAGGGGGTCAGGTGCCCCTTGCGCACGCAGCGATCGGCGCAGGCGGCCTATCCAGACATCGACCGTACGCTCGTCAATGCCCAGCGCGTGCTTGCCCAGCTTGTCGATCAGCGCGCCGCGTGAAAACACCTGATCCGGGTTTTCCAGAAAGTGGGCGAGTAGGCGGAATTCGTTGGGTCGCAGCGTGATCAAGGTTCCGCCATAGCGCGCCTGATGCGCAGCCATATCCAGTGACAGATCGCCGTGATGCAGTCGGAGACGCGCCGCCGGGGCAGGGCGATTGCCGCTCAGACTCTCCACCCGGTCTATCAACACATCTGCCGTCAGCGGACCGGGCAAGTAATCATCCGCCCCGGCCGCCAGGGCGCGTTGCCTCGCCTCGCGATCGCTGGTGTCCAGCACCATGGTCAGGTGTGCGGCTCTGGTTGCCGCTGAGCCGCGGAGGCGGCGACAGATTTCCAGCCCTGATATTTCGGGCAACAGCCAATCGATAAATCCCCATGCCGAACCAGCCAACGGCTCTTCCGGAGGCAGTTCACCCAGTGTGACGATCTGCCAGTCAGGACGCGCCTGGGATAACTCCGCCAGCAACGCCTTCGGCGGTGCAGTCAGCAGCAGTGTAGTTTGAGGCGTCATGTCAATTGGGCTGCGAAAGTGAGTACATGAGCGCATCTATGCCCGCCCAGCATGACGAATTCATGACGGAAATGCGTCAGTTCTGCGCGTGTCACATTGGTGTCGTAACGATGTCGCGCGGGCGTCGGCAAACCGTCGCAACGCTGCAACGCACCATTCCTAGAGGCGGTTCCAGACAGGGAGGCAGTCCGGCGAATCGGCCGGGCGGTCAATCCTGCGCAGGGATTCACAATCCGAACAGGAATTGCAAAATGCGTACTATATTGAAGCTGACCGCATCTATGGCCGTGCTAGCCGCATCAGGACTGGTGTCTACTGGAGCGGCCTATGCCGCAGATGCCGCCGCCGACAGCGCCGCTGCGGAAGTTCAGGACTCATCCGGCCTGACCGACATTGTCGTCACCGCTACCAAGCGTGAGACTAACCTCCAGAAAACACCGATTTCCATTGCCGTCATGGGCATGGAAGACATCAAGAAGCGCCACGTGCAGAGCCTGATGGATCTCGCTGACGGTGCCGTACCGTCGCTGCGCGTTGCCACGTTCGAAGCCCGCCAGTCAGCCGTAACCATCGGCCTGCGCGGCATCGTTCCGGGCGATGCCAACCAACCGGCGCGCGAACAAGGCGTCGGGGTCTATATCGACGGCGTCTACATCGGTCGCCAGCATGGCCTGAACACCGGCCTTTTGGATATCGAGCGCATCGAAGTGCTCAAGGGGCCGCAGGGCACTCTGTTCGGTCGCAACACCGAAGGCGGCGCGCTCAGCATGATCAGCCGCGCGCCTACGGGCGAGTTCGGCGGCAGGATGACGGCTGGCATTGGCAATTACGGTAGCTACAACGGCGGCCTGCACCTTGACCTGCCAGCGATCGCCAATGTCTCATTCAAGGTTGACGCCGCGATCCAGCATCAGGGGCCGACCGTGAAGAACCCGCTGGCGGGCCAGACCGGCTGGAACCAGTTCCACCGCTATGGCGGCCGTATCGCCGCCCGCTGGAAGCCGAGCGAGGATTTTACTGCCGATCTGGCATATGACACCAACCGCGATGAAAACACGCCGTTCTATAGCCAGCTCATCAACTATAACCCGCTGAACAAGCCGGTGGCCACGCTGGCGCAGATTGCTGCCGCCGGTAACAAGGTGCCAGCAGGCATGATCGCCCCGCTTGCCAGCATCGTCACCGTTTCGGGCACTCGGGTCTCGACGGCGGACATCGGCGTGCCGCAGAACCCCAGCATCGACAAGACGCACGGTTTCACGGCCAACCTCAAGTGGAAGCCGATGAACGGTCTGGAACTGCGCTCGATCACCGCATGGCGCGGTGTGACCGACGAGCAATGGGACAACTCGGGCGGCGCGCACCGTACTCCGGTGTTCCTGCCGAACACCACGTTCAGCCGTTACAGCCTGTCATTCATGAGCCAGAACCAGTTCAGCAGCGAACTGCAGGCCGTGGGCAATACCGGCAATCTCGATTACGTTTTCGGCCTGTATTATTTCAATGAACAGGCTCAGGACAAGGCCCAGACGCCGAACACGAACACCTGGAACGCCACCGGCACCGCGACCACGATCAACGATCCGTCGCTGTACCTGAACGCCACGGTCGCCCGCGCCAGCCGCGCCTATGCCAAAAGCTATGCCGCGTATACCAACCTGACGTACAATCTTGACGCCCTGCACCTGACGGTAGGTGGCCGTTATACCAAGGACAAGAAGAACGGCGTGCTGTTCATCGTCAACGGCGCCGCCTCCAACTTCACCTTCAACCAGACCAGCAACCACTTCGATCCGATGGTCACGCTGGCATGGGACGCGGCTGATGGCATCAATGCCTATGCCAAGTACTCAACCGGCTACCGTGCTGGCGGGGCCAGTTCGCGCTCAGTGGTTTACCGCCAGTTTGGCGCGGAAAAGGTGAAGTCCTACGAACTCGGCCTCAAGACCGAGTTCCTCAATCGCCGGGTCCGCTTCAACGTGGCGGGCTACCTGATGGACCGTTCGGACAGCCAGATTGATTTCAACTCGTTCCTCGTCGACCCGTTGACCAACACCGTCCGCAACACACTGGAAACAGTGAACGCTGCGGGCATCACCAAGATTCGCGGGATTGAAGCCGATCTTACCGTTCACCCGGCTGACGGCCTGTCGATGGGCCTGTCATATGCCTATACCTACACCAAGATTCCGAAGGCGGAAAACACGGTTCAGGAAGCGAAGAATATAGCAGATGGCAACGCAGCGCTGAACCCGATCTTCCAGGACGTGTTCATCGTCTTCACGCCGAAGAACGCATTTTCGGCGTCGCTGGACTATGACCTGCCGGTCGGCTCGGGCGATACCAAGCTAAAGTTCCATGTTGATGCGAACTACTCTGATCCAGTCTACAGCTTTGACGCCGAACCGGTGCTGACCGACAAGAGCTTCATCGTGAACGCCCGCCTTTCGCTCGCGGACATCAGGATGAGCGATGCCGGGCAGAAGCTGACTATCGCCGCATGGGCTCGCAACCTGTTCAACGAACAGCACATCTATCGCCGCTCAAATGCCAATGGCGCGGTGCTGGGTGACTATGCCAACTTCAACGCACCGCGCACGTTCGGAGTCGATGCGACTGTGGCATTCTGATCGTACGTTAGAAACCCTGAATTGGGGCGGGTGGTCTTCGGACTGCCCGCCCCTTTTTATGGCGCTGGTGGCGGGTCCACACCTTCGGGCAGGACCAGCACTTCGACCATTGCCTCAGGAGTCAGATAGCGCTGCGCCTCGGCCAATATGTCAACTGGGGTAAGAGCCGACAACCGCTCGCGCGCTTTCAACTGCCGCTCGATGCGGTCGGGTTCGGTCTGGGCGCGGTCTACCAAGGACAGCAGGTTGCGGTTGGTTTTCAATGCATTATCGAACGCTTCTAGCATTGGTTCGCTGGCCCGCCGCAGCATGTCGGCGCTGACCGGGTGGGCGCGCAGGTCGGCTAGTGCCTTCAGGATCGCCGCGCGGCTGGCTGCAACATCGCCGACATCGACCGATGCATTGATCGAAAACGTGCCGTAGCCACGCCAGACGCGCGAAATCTCGCTGAACGCACCGGGCGAATAGGCCTTGCCCAGCGCCTCACGCAGGGTGTCGGTCAGGGCGATCTGAACGAGTTTTTCCATCAGTTGCAGCTTCATCGCCTCGACGGGGTCCTCGCCATCGCGGGTCGGCCAGACGAGGCGGAGCACCGCCTGATCCTTGGCCCCGGTATGGCGGACCAGGCGCGAACTGTGGTCGGCGGTGAACGGGCGCTGGCGCTGATCGGGATAGGCGCGGAAATCCGGCTCGCGCGGGGGCAGGGCACCCAAAGTCTTGCCGACCAAAGTAATCGCCTTTTCCTCGTCAAAATCGCCCACCAGACCGATCTCGATGGCGCCGCGCGCCAGCCGGTCGGTGATGTCGGACTTCAGCTTGGCAAACGTCAGCTTGCGGTAATCGTCCACGGGTTGGAGCGTAAAACGGGGATCGTTGTCTGATAGCAGCCCGCCAATGCTGTTGTGCAAGGCATCGTTCGGCGTCGCTTTATAGCGGGCGAAAAAGTTGTTGATACTCAGGCGGTACAGCGACTCGCCCTCGGGGCGGTAGCCGGGATCGGTGATCATTGCGGCGTAAAGCTGCAATTGCAGTTCCAGATCGCCGGGCGTGGTCTGGGCCGAGGCGACGAACGTCTCTGGGGTGCTGGTCAGCGCGACGCCAACGGTCCGCCCGGCGAGGATCGACTGCAAATCGTCCTGTGAGTGCTTGCCCAAGCCACCTGCGGACAAATTATCGGCCATTTCGACTGCCAGCGGGTTGTTCCTCGTTGCCAGCATATCGCCGCCATCAAGGCTGAACTGAACGAGCACGCGGTCCTTTTCCAGATCGCTGTGCTTCAGGTTCAGGCGTACTCCGTTGGCAAAGCGAACTTCGCGGATACCGAGTTGTGGCTCGCGCGTGTCGCTTACCACGGCGCTTGGTGGGCCGAAATCGGTGTAGCCAAAGCCGGACTGCGTGGCAGACGTGGAGGCGCTCACCTTGGGCCGCATCGCGCTGTCCCACGCGGCGCGCACCGCCGCAGCGCCGCCTTCCGGCGCGGTCCGGCCCGAAAAGCGCAGCAGCGGGTCCTTAAGGGGAACGGCTTCGCGCTTTACCGCTGCCAGCACGGCGTCAGGCGTGATTTGCGGAATAAACGCCTCTAGTCGCTCCAGCCCGGACTCCGGTGTGGAAGGAACCACGTCATCGCGCAGGAATGAAATAACCGCCGACACCAGCGCACGATTGTCGCGCGTTTGCGCCGAGGCTGCGGCGTTGCGGGCATTGTTGCGGATGATCGCTACTTGTTCGGCGACTTCGCCTGCCGTGAAGCCGTACCGCATCGCGCGGCGATATTCCTGCGCGGCGGCGATCAGCCCGCGTTGCCATTTGCGGTCCACCGTATCGACCACCAACTGGCTCGTCCGCGCGGACCGGAACACGTCGCTGCTGCCGAAACCAGCGCCGCGAAACGGGGGATCGGGTTGGCGGGTCAGCCTCAGCAGGCGACGATTGATGATCTGCGTGCCGATTTCGCGCAGCAGGTTCTCGCGTCGCTGAGCGACCGAATCGGGTTCGTAAATCCACTCACCATTGCGCGAAACGGTGACCCGTTCGGACAGCGCGGGATCAAGGTAGACGTCGGTCCGGTGATTATCCTTCGGATCGACCGGACCGGCATCCGGCTGGGGCTCGGCCGCTGGCCCCTGCCAATCGCCAAAGCGCCTGCGAATCTCGGTTTCCACAAGATCGGGATCGAAATCGCCAACCACCACCACGGTTGCGTGCTTTGGCACATATTCCCGCTTCCAGAATATCTTAAGCGTTTCGGCTGATGCATTTTCGAGCGACTGCGTGGTGCCGATCGGCATCCGCTGGCCATAGCGCGCGGCGGGGTGGGTGAACTTGATCTGCTCCACCGCATTATGCAGTTGCCACGAGTTCCGATCGCGCAATTCGGACAGCACCACACCGCGTTCGCGCGTCACGGCCGCCGGATCGATGGTCAGTTCGCTGGCGGTTTCACGCATCAGCATCAGCACGGTGTTCAGCAGCGCCGGATCAGCGCGCGGCAGATCGAGCATGAACAGCGTTTCGCCAAAGCTCGTCTGGGCATTGGTGTCCGCGCCAAACGCCAGCCCATCGCGCTCCAGCAGCTTGACCATCTCGCCCTCGGGCACATGGGTCGAGCCGTTGAAGGCCATGTGCTCGATGAAGTGCGCGTAGCCGAGCTCGCCATCATCCTCATCCAGCGATCCGGCCTCGATTTCCATGCGCACCATCGCGGTGCCCTTGGGCGTGGCGTTGCGGCGGATGGCGTAACGCATGCCGTTGGCCAGCTTGCCAAAACGGAACGCCGGATCGACCGGGATATCACTCGCCAGCGCCCAGTCGTTGCGGGGCGGCGGGGGCGCGGTGTGCAGGTGCTGAGTGCTGGGTGTACAGGCAGCCAGAGCCAAGGCAGGGAGACCGGCGGTAAGCAGAAATGGGGGGCGCATCCGGCTGATCGTGGCTTGGATCAGCCGTTTGGGCAACCCCGGATTTGCGTTACTTGCCCCGCAACTTGCGGTGCTTGGTCAGATCCAGAACTTCGCTCGGTCCGTTATCGTCCTGCAACAGGCCAAGGCGGCGGGCGACTTCCTGATAGGCTTCTTCCTCGCCGCCGAGGTCCTGACGGAAACGGTCCTTGTCGAGCTTTTCATTCGTGATCATGTCCCACAGGCGGCAGCCATCGGGGCTGATCTCGTCAGCCAGAATCACCCGGCTGTAATCGCCGTCCCAGATGCGCCCGAACTCCAGCTTAAAGTCGACCAGACGGATGCCGATGGCGGCGAACATGCCGCACATGAAATCGTTTACCCGAATCGCCATCGAGGAAATGTCCTGCATTTCTTCGTTGGTGGCCCAGCCAAAGCAGGCGATGTGCTCTTCAGAGATGAGCGGATCACCCAGCGCGTCGTCCTTGAAATAATACTCGATCAAGGTGTGCGGCAACGGTTCGCCCTCAGGGATGCCGAGACGCTTGCTGATCGATCCGGCGGCGACATTGCGCACGACGACTTCGATGGGAATTATTTCAACCTGGCGAACGAGTTGCTCGCGCATATTAAGGCGCCGTATGAAGTGCGTCGGGATGCCGATATGCGACAAACGGGTGAACACATATTCGCTGATGCGATTGTTGATCACGCCCTTGCCATTGATTGTGCCCTTTTTCTGGGCATTGAATGCGGTGGCGTCATCCTTGAAATACTGGATGATCGTGCCCGGCTCGGGGCCTTCGTAGAGAATCTTGGCCTTGCCTTCGTAGATCTGGCGGCGACGGGACACGGGGCATTTCCTTCGCAAGCAGGCGCGCCGGTAGGGCTGGCGGCCGAAAACACAAAGCCCCGGACTGGCGAGGAACCGCGCAAATGCGGATGCATCGCGCCTAAGCCGGGGCGTGTTCGGGCGTTTAAGCAAATGCGCAGCATAAAGCAATGTCCGCTGGTTGCAGCGCCGGGGAAGCACGGTTAGGCTCCCCCCATGGCCGAACCCCAAGCACCGCGTCGCATGTCGACCATCGCCGGAGCCATCCTGCGCGATGACCCCTTGCGCGTGCGGCCACTGGGCGGCGGGCGCTGGCGGGCGCTCGATGCTTACCATCAGTTGATGCAATTGACGTGGCCCCGGCTCTGTGCGCTGTTTATCGTGTGTTTTCTGGCGTTTAATCTGGCATTTGCGGGACTTTACGCCATGGACCCTGGCGGGCTGGCGGTGCCACACGATGCGGTGCACCTGCCACTGTTCTGGCGGCAATTCTTCTTCAGCGTCCATACCGTTGCCACGATTGGTTATGGCAACGTCTATCCGGTCTCGCTGTTCAGCAACGTTGTCGTAGTGGCGGAAATCACGCTGGGCATCCTGTTTTTCGCGGTGACGACCGGAATTGTCTTCTCGCGCTTTTCCCGCCCGACCGCGCGCATTCTGTTCAGTCACGCGGCAGTTATCCGCGAGATTGACGGGGTGCCGACGCTGATGCTGCGCGCCGCCAACCAGCGGCACAACCTGATCTATGCGGCGCAAGCCAAACTGTCAGTGCTGCAGGACGCGGAGTTTGGCGGGACGAAAATGCGCCGGTTTATCGACCTGACGCTGGAGCGCGAAAGCAATCCGGTGTTCGCGCTGACGTGGACGATCATGCATGTCATCGACGAGTCCAGCCCGCTGCGCGCTTGGTTGGACATGGGCCAGCCGCCGCCCGATGCCGAGGTGGTGGTGCTGCTATCCGGTTTTGATGAAAGCAGCGGCCAGACGATCTACGGCCGATGGGCTTACCGCGCGGAACACTTTGCGTGGAACTCCAGATTTGTCGACATTGTGGGTACGGATAGCGACGGCACACGGACTATTGATTATTCCCGATTTCATGACGTAGACGCGGCCTGAATCTACCAGATAACAATAACTTGTGGAGAGATATTCATGTTGGGTGCGATGCAGGATCATGAGTTGCGCGTCACTGGACTGCTCGATCACGCGGCCATGCAGCACGGCGGGCGGGAGATCGTCACACATTGGGCTGACGGTAGCGAAACGCGCACCGATTGGGCGGGAATTCGCCGCGATGCGCTGAAGATGGTGGCGGCGTTGCGCAAGCTGGGCATCGCGCCGGGCGACAGGATCGCGACCCTGGCGATGAACCATCACCGACATCTGGTAAGCTGGTACGGCGCGGCGGGCATTGGCGGCGTGCTCCACACCATCAACCCCCGACTGTTTGATGAGCAACTGGAATACATCATCAACCACGCCGAAGATCGCGTGCTGCTGTATGATGCCGCATTCCAGCCGATTGTTGACCGGTTAAGGCCGCTCTGCTCGGTAATCGAGCACTATGTCTGTTATGACTCTGGCGAACACGCGACCGCCTTTGAGGACTGGATCGGCGCTGAAAACGCAGACGGCCAGACCGAATGGGCGACCGGCAGCGAACGCGACCCTTGCATGCTCTGCTATACCAGCGGCACCACCGGCAATCCCAAAGGCGTGCTCTATGAGCATCGCTCAACCGTGCTGCACTCCATGGTCGGCCTCCAGATCGGCGCGCTGGCGCTGGAAGAGCGCAGCGTTGTGCTACCCATCGTGCCGATGTTCCACGCCGCGAGTTGGGGTCTGCCATGGGCAGGGGCCATGGCCGGATCCAAGTTTGTCTACGCTCAGGTCAACGATCCCAAGGTGATCTGTGAACTGATGCGGCGCGAAAATGTGACAATCGGCGCGGGCGTTCCGACCGTATGGCTCGGTATTTTCCAGCACATGGACGCAACCGGGGAGGCCGTTCCCAGCCTCAAGCAGGTCGTCACCGGCGGTTCCGCTCCGCCGCAATTGATTCTTGAGCGGTTCATGGCGATGGGGGTGCGGGTGCAGCATCTGTGGGGCATGACCGAGATGTCGCCCATTGGCACCGTCGCCAGTGAGCCGGTCCACTGGGACGAACTGAGCCTCGACCAGCAAGTCGCAGTGAAAACCGCGCAGGGGCGCACTCCATTTGGTGTGGAAATGCGCTGTGTCGACCTGGACGATGCCGGCATTGTGCTGGCGCGCGACGGAGCCACGGCAGGGCGGCTGCAAGTGCGCGGGCCGTGGGTTGTGCGCCGCTATTTCAAGGCAGAGCAGGACGCTTGCGGGCCAGACCAGTGGTTCGACACCGGCGATGTCGCGGTCATTCAGCCCGATGGTACGCTGCAGATCACCGACCGGACCAAGGACGTCATCAAATCGGGCGGCGAGTGGATCAGTTCTGTCGAACTGGAAAACGCGGCGGTTGGCCATCCGGCGGTAGCCGAGGCGGCGGCGATCGGGGTTTATCATCCCAAATGGGACGAGCGGCCCCTGCTGGTTGTGGTCAAGAAGCCCGGAGCGTCGGTGACGGCTGGCGAACTTTGCAGATATCTGGGGACCAAGGTTGCCAAATGGTGGCTGCCCGACGCGGTGGAATTCGTTGAGGAAATTCCGCACACTGGCACGGGCAAGATCAGCAAGAAGGACTTGCGCGACCAGTATGCGGGTTATGTGTTTCCGGGAACTGCCTGAGCATCAACGACTTACCGCTGTCAGTCGAGGCAAATCGATGCTGCAGATCGGCGGGCTTCAGGCATCGAACTTTTCCTTGAGTGCCAGCAGTGCCAGTGCCGCCTTGGCCGCCTCGCCGCCCTTGTCCTTCTGGCTCGGATCGGCGCGGACCAGCGCCTGTTCTTCGTTCTCGACAGTCAGGATGCCGTTGCCGATGGCAATGCCATCCATCGTCAGGGCCATGATTCCGCGTGCGCTTTCGCCTGCGACGATTTCGAAATGATAGGTTTCCCCCCGGATCACCACGCCGATTGCGACATAGCCATCATAATTGCCGCTGGCCTCTGCCAGTGAGATCGCGGCAGGGATTTCCAGCGCACCGGGGACGGTGATAACCTCCGACTTGTAGCCAGCCGCCTTGATCGCCGCTTTGGCGCCCGCGATCAGCATGTCGTTCAGGTGATCGTAGAAACGCGCTTCGACGATAAGGATGCGGGCCATCAGGGACGGTTCCAGTTCGATCAGGTGTTAAACGATGGGCTGCTCACCAACGATGGACAGGCCGTAACCCTCCAGCGCAATGAGCGAATGATGGGTGTTGGTCAGCAGGATCATGTCGTGCACGCCCAGTTCGGCCAGCACTTGCGCACCCACGCCGTAATCGCGCAGTTCTTCAACCGGTGGCTCTTCTCCGGCGCGGAGGCGATTCTTGAAGTCGATTGTCCGGCTCATCACCCCTTGCATCGGGCGGTTGATGACGATGATGACACCGCTGCCGTGATCGCTGATCATTTGCATCGAACGGCTGAGTAAATCAGAGCGTTCGCTGATTTCGCCGAAAATGTCCGAGAAAAATGACATCGTGTGCATGCGCACCAGCGTCGGCTGTTCGGGATCGACCCGGCCCTTGACCAGCGCCATGGTTTCGTCGCCGGTGGCCTTGTTGTGGAAAGTAACCGCCTTCCAGTCTCCACCCCAGCGACTGACGAAACTTATTTCGGCTCCTCTGACGACCATGCGGTCATGCTTGCGACGATAAGCGATCAGATCGCGGATGGTGCCGATCTTCAGGCCGTGCAGGCGGGCGAACACAACCAGTTCGTCCATCCGGGCCATTGTGCCGTCGTCGCTCATGATCTCGCAGATCACACCGGAGGGGTTAAGGCCTGCGAGCCGCGAAATATCGACTGCCGCTTCGGTGTGTCCGGCCCGGACCAGCACGCCGCCGTCGCGGGCGCGCAACGGGAAGACGTGGCCGGGGGTGACGATGTCGTCACGTGACTTGGAACCGTCGATGGCGACCGAGATCGTCCGCGCGCGGTCGCCTGCGGAAATGCCGGTGGTGACGCCTTCGCGGGCTTCGATCGAAACGGTGAAGGCGGTTTCGTGCCGAGTGCCGTTGTGGCGGCTCATCGGTTCAAGGCCAAGCTGGGCGCAGCGATCGGTCGTGAGGGTCAGGCAGATCAGGCCGCGTCCGTGCGTGGCCATGAAGTTGACCGCATCGGGTGTGGCCATTTGAGCCGGGATGATCAGATCGCCTTCATTCTCGCGGTCTTCGTCGTCGACAAGGATGAACATCCGGCCGTTGCGCGCCTCATCAATGATCTCTTCGATCGATACGAGTACCGGGGAATCGTCATTGCTGAACAGAAACCGCTCCAGCTTGCCGAGCGTGTCGGCCGTCGGGTTCCAATCCTGCTCGGCGCAATCGCGCAAGGTGTTGGCATGGAGGCCGGCAGCGCGGGCGAGCCCGGCCTTGGTCATGCGACCGCCGGAGACCAGCTCACGGACTTGATCAATGGTGCTGTTGGACATGATAAAGCGGTTATCACATCAAAATGTGCCATTCAACCCAATAATCACATCACTTTGTGCGCGAAGCCTTTCCCGATGTGGCAAGATGCTTTTGCGGTGTACGCAAATGCGTGGTCAGCCAGTTTACCAAGGCAGCGGCAGGCAAGCACAGGGCCACGGCCAATTCTGGCGACAGTTGCCAATCGCGAAACCAGTAGAGTAGCGGAAAGTGCACGGCATAAAGTGGAAACGACAGTTCGCCCGCCCACTTGGCCGCCCATTTCCCGAACGCGGCACCCGGTTCGCGCAGCAGTGCCAAGCCGCCGATGAGGATGAGCGGGCAAGCCACGGCTTCTACCACCAGATCGTAAGGCCAGTACCCGAGCAGCCATTCCGGCGGCACCGCGAACAGCACCGGCATCGCCAGCAGCGCGGCCACCCCGTACACGGCAGGCAGTCGCCGCTCACCCCAGCAGCGCCAGATCACAATGCCCATGCCATAGGCGAACAGCACCCGCGAGATACCGCCGAGCAGTTCGCCTTTGCCCGAACCGATGTCCATGCTGCCAAGGTCATAACTCGCTACCGCCACCCCGATCAGCGCGATCAGGCACATCACTACCAGCCAGCGCACTTGCAGCCGCCACAGCACATAGCCATGCAGCAGGTTAGCCACCAATTCGTAGAACACCGACCACGCGGGCACGTTGAGCGGGAAAATCTCGCGCGATGTCAGTGCGGGAAGCAGCAGCAGGTTCAGCACCACCAGCTTGTAATAAAGCCCCGGCTCTGGCGCGGCTTCGTGCAGGAATGGCAGGAACAACAGCCCACCCACGACCATGGTTGGCCACAGCCGCCGATAGCGTGCGATGAAGAACTGCGCGCCAAGGTAGCCCTTGGCCAGTCGCGGCTCGTAAGTCCGCGCCATGACAAACCCGCTGAGCATGAAAAAGAAATCGACTGCCAGATAAGCCTTGCCCGAATAGCGCGGGAATTGTGGATAGAGCGCCCCGGTGTGCAGCGCGACAACGCAGAGCGCCGCGATCCCGCGCAGGGCATCAAGCCCCAACAGGCGTTCAGACGTCCTGGCCGCAGTCCGGGGCGGCTGTATCGCGTGCCGCAATTCTATGGGCCGCAAGGCATCTGGCAATTGGGTCAAGTTCTGGTCAGGCCCGGCTTTGAAGGCTGCGAACGGATTTTGGCCCGAACGAGCAGTGCTATAGGGTCAAAGCGGACGATGTAAAACCGCGCAGGTCATTTTCTCTGCGGGGCGGGCCGAAAGTCTTCCGGTTCATCTAATCGGCGCTGGCCAGCCCCATCCAGTTGAGCACCAGCGCTGTGCGCGCGTCAGGTACCGGCGCGGCGATGGCAGTCGCGGCGCGGGCGTCGGCAATGCATTTCAGGTCGAGGGGATTGAGGAACTGGATGCCAAGCTGATTGCCGTCATGCCATACAACCCGTGCCGGGACCGGCTCCATGTGCGGGAAAGTGATCCGCGCGCTCACGTCTTGCGCAATGTCTACCGCGCCAGAAAAGTGCCCACATAGCCCCGATGCCGACAGGTTGCGGATGCGCAAAGGGAAAGGCAAACCGCCCTCACGTTCACACTGGGCAACCAGCAGCGTTGAATTGCGCGGCTGGCGTTTTGCCACCGGCTCGTTTGTGGCCGCCTTCTCGGCAGCCCTTTTATTCACGTTCATGCGCCCCGTTACCCGCTGTTCTTTTGTTCTTCTGAGCAGGGTTCTTAGCTGTCACCTATTGCCGATTGGTAAAGGGAGGGCCGCCTTGGGCGCTTCGGACTTGCGAAATTGGCGTAACACCGCGAAAGGCGGGGGATCATGACAGACGCAGAACTCATCGCCGCCGCTCAGGTGTCCAAGGCCTGGCCATTCGAGGAAGCCCGCAAGATCATCAAGCGGTATCCGGGGGGTAAACCCAATGGCGCTCCGGTGCTGTTCGAAACCGGCTACGGACCGTCTGGACTGCCGCACATCGGCACGTTTCAGGAGGTCCTGCGCACTACGCTGGTCCGCCGGGCTTATGAAACACTGACTGGCGGCGCGCCAACTCGGTTGGTGGCGTTCAGCGATGATATGGACGGGCTACGCAAGGTACCGGACAATATCCCCAACCAAGGTTTGTTGACGGCGCACATCGGCCACCCGCTCAGCCGCATTCCCGATCCGTTCGGGCTGTATGAAAGCTTTGCTCACCACAACAACGCCAAACTGCGCGAGTTTCTCGACCGGTTCCACTTTGACTATGAATTTGTCTCGGCCAGCGATCACTATAACTCCGGCGGGTTTGACGATGCGCTGCGGAATGTCCTGCGCAATTATCAGGGTATCATGGACATCATGCTGCCGACGCTGCGTGAGGAACGCCGCAAGACGTATTCACCGGTGCTGCCGATCTCGGCCAAGACCAATCAGGTGCTGCAGGTTCCCATCGAAGTGATCGATGCCGAGGCGGGCCTAATCCGCTTTGAGGACTGCGGCGAAATGATTGAGCAGAGCATTCTGGGCGGCCCTTCTTCAAATGGTGCTCGGGCCAAGCTGCAATGGAAGGTCGATTGGGCCATGCGCTGGGTCGCGCTGGGCGTCGATTACGAGATGTGCGGCAAGGACCTGACGGACAGCCTGACCCAATCGGGCAAGATCGCCCAAGTCCTTGGCGGGCGGCGACCGGAAGGATTGATTTACGAACTCTTTCTCGACGAAAAGGGCGAGAAAATCTCCAAATCCAAGGGCAACGGCCTGACCATCGACCAGTGGCTGACGTATGGCAGCGATGACAGCCTGGGCCTGTACCTGTTCCGCGAGCCAAAAAGTGCGAAGTCGCTCCACCCCGGCATCATCCCGCGCGCGGTCGATGAATACTGGCAGTTCCGCGAAAAGCTCAGCGCCCAGCCGATCGAGCAGCAACTGGGCAACCCGGTGTGGCATTTGCTGCGCACCACGGGGTACAAGGGCGGGGCGGGTGACACTCTGCCGGTTACCTATGGCCTGTTGCTCAATCTGGTTGGCGTGCTGGGGGCAGGGGCGAGCCGGGATCAGGTGTGGTCTTACCTCGCGAACTATGTCGCCGACGCCGATCCGGACAAGCATCCTGCGCTCGACAGTCTGGTGGACAAGGCGCTGGCTTACAACCGCGATTTCGTCGCGCCCACATTGCAGCGTCGCAAGCCCGATGCGGGCGAGGCGGCGGCGCTGGCCGCGTTGGACGAGGCGTTGGCAGGCACCTCTGACGACGCCACGGCAGAGGAATTACAGAACATGGTCTATGAAATCGGCAAGGACCCGCACTACGGCTTCGAACAATTGCGCGACTGGTTCAAGGCGCTTTACGAGACCCTGCTCGGATCAGCGCAAGGCCCGCGCATGGGCAGCTTTATTGCATTGTATGGGGTGGAGAATA
>JBDUBN010000589.1:0-1757 GCA_040004085.1 Novosphingobium sp. | reverse complement strand
ATGCGGGCGCGGCTGGCGGTGGCGGTGAGCGGGGTGACTTGCGAACTGCGCGAGGTGAAGCTTTCGGCCAAACCCGCCGAAATGATTGCCGCGTCGCCCAAGGGGACGGTGCCGGTTCTGGTCTTGCCGGACGGCGAAGTGATCGACCAAAGCCTTGAAATTATGCGCCGGGTGTTGGCGATCTGTGATCCGCATGGCTGGCTGGGCTGCGACGATGCCGCGCTGATTGCCGCCAATGACGGCCCGTTCAAGCATGACCTCGATCGTTACAAATACCCCCACCGTCACGGATCGGACGCAGCACAGCACCGCGCGGCGGGGCTGGAATGGCTGCAAGTGCTGGAGCAGCGCCTGACCGCTTCGGCCAACTTGTGCGGGGAACAAATGGGCCTGACCGACGCTGCCATCATGCCGTTTGTCCGCCAGTTCGCCGCAACGGACCGTGAATGGTTTGACGCGCAGGCGTTCCCGGGCGTGCAGGCGTGGCTGGCCCGTCATCTGGCCTCGCCTTTGTTCGCCGCCGTGATGGTGCGATTTGCGCCGTGGCAAGCGGCCGATACGCCGGTCCTGTTTCCAGTGGAGCCGCCTGAATGACCCGCCAGCAAGCCCCCGCCGCTCAGCGCAACCGCGAGCCGATCCTCGCCGTGCTGCGATCCGTGCTGCCGGACACCGGGCTGGTGCTCGAACTGGCCAGCGGCTCAGGCGAACACGCGGTGCATCTCGCGCGCAACTTGCCCGGCCTGATCTGGCAGCCGAGCGATCCTTCACCGGATGCGCGCGCCTCAATTGCCGCGTGGACCGCCTCGGAAGGGCTGGAAAACGTCCTGCCACCGCTGGACCTTGATGCGGCGAGTGATCCTTGGCCGATCACCCACGCGGCGGCGTTGGTGTGCATCAACATGATCCACATCAGCCCGTGGGAATCGACGCTGGGCCTGATGCACGGTGCGGGGCGACTGCTGGGGTCGGGCGCGCCGCTCTACCTCTACGGCCCTTATAAACGCCGCGATCACCCGCTGGAGCCCAGCAATGCCATTTTCGACGAAAGCCTGCGCAGCCGCGACCCGCGTTGGGGATTGCGGGAGTTGAACGAGGTGGCCGCCTGCGCTCTTGCGAACGGCTTGCGGCTGGATCAGGTGATTGAGATGCCCGCGAACAACCTGTCTGTGGTGTTCCGCAAAGCCTGAAGGCTTACCGCCAACTCGGCAGCAACATCCACGCCCTGAACGAGCTATGTCCCGCCAGCTTCGCCGCCGAGATCACCGGGAAAAAGTAGGCGAACGCCAGCAGCGCCAGCCACACGACGCCCACGGCCGCCCAGCGCCACCACCGTTGCCGTGGCCCGCGCGCCTGCCACATTCGGTCGAGCGCCAGCCCTAGGCATGCCATCAGAAATGTACCCGGCAGCAAATAGTGGTAATAGAACTGCACCGGCTTGCCGTTGGAAATCCACATGCCGATGCTCACCAGATAAAACACGGAGGCGGCCAGCGCATCGTTCCTGCGCTGCCTGATCCCAGCCCACAGGCACCACAGCAGCGCGGGCAAGCCAGCCCACATCGCCACCGGATTGCCGATCAACACCACCCCGCGCTGGGCACCGTCGACATCCTCGTACAAGTACCAGATCGAGCGGTAATCAAGGACCCACTGCCACCACACGCTCATGTAGTTGTGCTTTTTGACCACGCTGTCCTGCAGCTTGATCATGTATTGCTGATAATCGATCAGATGCAGCGGGTTGACCGGGTTGTGGG
>JBDUBN010000588.1:0-1761 GCA_040004085.1 Novosphingobium sp. | reverse complement strand
AGCGAGCCGACCTTGCGCAAGTGGCCGAGCACATTGCTCATCGAACGGATCGAGGCCTGCAGCGCGGCATTCGCATAGAGCACGCCGCTGAACTGCCATTCCTTGATCTGATCAAGGCTGGGCATCGGAGTCTTGCCGCCGTGAACGATGTTGAGGATCTTGAGGCCGGGGGTTTCCTTTGCCACGCGCTCGATCTCTTCCAGCGACTGCGGTGCCTCGACGAAAGTCGCCTGAGCGCCCGCCTCATGATACATATGCACGCGCTCGATCGCGGCATCTAGGCCGAGGATTGACCGGCAATCAGTGCGGGCGACGACCACGAAATTCTCGTCCCGGCGGGCGTCGACGGCGGCCTTCACCTTGTCGACCATTTCGCGCGCGTCGATCACTGCCTTGCCCGCGAAATGCCCGCACTTCTTGGGGAACAGCTGGTCCTCGATCTGGATCGCATTGGCTCCCGCGCGTTCATACAGCTGCACCGTGCGGTACATGCTGACGGCATTGCCGAACCCGGTATCGCCATCGGCGAAGATCGGCAGGTCAGGGCAGGCTTCGCGCATCGAAGTGATGTTGGCGGTGACTTCCGATTGCGAGACGAGGCCAATGTCGGGCACGCCGTGGAGCGTGTTGGCGATGCCCGCGCCGGTGATGTACAGCGCCTCGAACCCGGTTTCCGCGATGATCCGCGCCGCCAGCGCGCAGCCCGCGCCCGGCAACAGCAATCCGCGACGCTCTTGCAGGAGGGCGAGGAATCTGATGCTGAGTTCACGATCGGTCATGCGGGTCTCCGGTGAGTGTAAGGGCGGCGGGCAGCGCGGGGTATAGGCGGAAAGGTACCGGCGCCGCACTGGTTATCCGCAGGCGTGCGCTGCACCATCGTCCATCCGATGGTGCAAGCTGCGGAAGGGCGATCATCGCACTTTCGATGTTGCGGCCCCAGACGTTGACAGTCGCGGCGCAACACGGCGACAGCTACACGCCTTGCGCGCCAGTTTTTCGGGATCAGCCAGTTTTTCGGGATCAGAATGACAGACCAGTCGATTTACCGTCGTTTCCTGCAATCGGCGCAAACCCACGCTGCGCGAATCGCGATCCGCTCGGCTGTCCCCGGCGGGGCGCCCGACGTGACTTATGCGCAATTGGCGCAGGCCAGCCGCGAACTGGGCCGGGCGCTGCTGGCGTCGGGGATCGAGCGGGGCGACCGGATCGCCATCTGGGGGGTGAACAGCGCCCCGTGGGCCATGGCGGCGCTGGGCATTCAGGCGGCGGGGGCCACGCTCGTACCTATCGGAACCCGGCTGCGCGGACGCGAGGCTGAGGGCATCTTCAACGATGCGGGCGCGCGGATCGTGTTCTGCGACGCGCAGTTCGGCTCGTTCAACTATGTCGCGGCGCTGCTTGAGCGCGATATTCCCAGCCTTGAGACCATCGTCGCGCTGGACGGCGAAGGCGGTAGCGAAGGCAAGGTTATCAGCCTTGCCGCCCTGCGCGCCCGTGCCGAAAAGGTGAGCGAGGACCAGCTCGACCAGCGGATTGCCCAGGCGGCGGGCGACGATATTGTGGACATCATCTTCACCTCGGGCACCACCGGCAAGCCCAAAGGTGTGCCGATGACCAGCGCACAGAGCCTGATCGCCTGCGAGGTTCAGCGCAATGAGATCGCGTTCCTCACCGCCGATGACGTCTTCGCGGTAACCTATCCCTTTGCCCACAACGCGGGCTATCGCGCGGGCTGGCAGGTGTCGGTGCTCTATGGCGTCC
>JBDUBN010000587.1:0-1762 GCA_040004085.1 Novosphingobium sp. | reverse complement strand
CGTTGGTATTTCTCGGCGCCTTCAAGGATCGCACCGGTCTCGAGCTGTCCGACCAGTCCGCGCTGGATTTCCTGCCATGGGGTCTGCGACGCCGGATAGGGATAGCCGCCCTGCCCTTCGAGCTCGGCACGGCGTGCCGCCAGTTCGTCGTCGCCGATCAGCACGTCGACCGATGCATTACCAAGGTCGATCCTGACCCGGTCGCCCGAGCGGAGCAAAGCAAGCCCGCCCATCACTGCAGCTTCGGGCGAGGCATTCAGAATCGAAGGACTGCCCGAGGTTCCCGACTGACGGCCATCGCCAATGCAGGGCAGATCGCGCACGCCTTCGCGCAACAGATAATCGGGCGCGCGCATATTCACCACCTCTGCGGCACCCGGGTATCCGATCGGCCCGGTCCCGCGCATGACGAGCAGTGTATTGCTGTCGATCGCCAACGCGGGATCGTCGATCCGGTGGTGGTAATCTTCCGGTCCGTCGAACACGATCACCGGGCCTTCGAACGCTTCGGGATCGTCGGGGTTGGAGAAATAGCGTGTCCGGAACTCGTCCGAAATTACGCTGGTCTTCATGATCGCGCTGTCGAACAGGTTGCCCGACAGGACGATGAATCCGGCATCTTCGAGCAAGGGTTCGTCGATCGGGTAAATCACATTTGTGTCTTCAATCTCGGCCATTTGGTAATTTTCGCCGATCGTCTTGCCATTGACCGTGATCGCCGTTTCGCGGATCAGGCCCGCGTTCATCAACTGCTTGGTCACTGCAGGGACGCCGCCCGCACGATAATAGTCTTCGCCCAAATACTCGCCCGCCGGCTGCAGGTTGACCAGCAGTGGAACCTTGTGGCCGAATTCCTGCCAGTCGCGAATATCGAGCTCGACCCCCATATGGCGCGCAATTGCCGCGATGTGGATTGGCGCGTTGGTCGATCCGCCGATTGCGGAGTTGACCACAATGGCGTTGAGGAACGCATCGCGGGTCATCACATCGGACGGCTTTAAATCCTCGAAGACTATCTCGACCGCACGCTTGCCCGTCAGGTAGGCGGCCTCTTGCCGGTCGCGGTAAGGAGCGGGAATGGCCGCCGAGCCGGGCAGCGACATGCCCAGCGCCTCGGTCAAACTGTTCATCGTCGCGGCAGTGCCCATCGTGTTGCAATAGCCGGTCGATTGCGACGACGAGGCGACCAGCTTGATGAACCCGGCATCGTCGATCTCGCCCCGGCTCAGCATTTCGCGGGCTTTCCACACGATCGTCCCGGAACCGGTGCGTTCGCCCTTGTGCCAGCCGTTAAGCATCGGCCCGACCGAGAGGGCAATCGCTGGAATGTTCACGGTGGCAGCTGCCATCAGGGCTGCCGGCGTGGTCTTGTCGCAACCAATTGTCAGCACGACGCCATCAAGCGGATAGCCGTATAGCACCTCGACCAGACCGAGGTACGAAAGGTTCCGGTCGAGCCCGGCAGTCGGACGCTTGCCGGTTTCCTGAATCGGATGAACCGGGAACTCGATCGCAATCCCGCCGGCTTCCCGGATACCTTCGCGCACCCGCTCAGCCAGAACCAGATGGTGGCGGTTGCAGGGAGAAAGATCGCTGCCAGTCTGGGCGATGCCGATAATCGGCTTGCCTGATCGCAGCTCTTCCAAGCCAAGTCCGAAGTTGAGGTAACGCTCCAGATAGAGCGCGGTCATGTCCACATTGTCCGGGTTGTTGAACCAGGCAGCTGACCTGAATGTTTTGGTCATTTGGTTATGGATGTCCG
>JBDUBN010000586.1:0-1763 GCA_040004085.1 Novosphingobium sp. | reverse complement strand
GGCTGGACCGGACGCTCACCCATCCGGGGAAGCAAAGCAGTAAAATCCAAATAGCGGCCCGACCCAAAAGCGCCGGCATACGTAGGCTGGCAAGCGATGACGCCTAGGGTCAGGACCTATTAACTGCACCTTCGAGGCGCTGGAATGGCGAACATATCGGGCCGAAAGGCGCGCGGCAAATACTGGATGTATTTGCAAGTGCCTTTCGGTTCGAGATGGAAGCCATTCCAGCGTCCCGAAGGGATTTGATCAAAATGGCCCAGCACTGCGTTGGATAGTCTTGAAATAGAACCACTATTCCTTCGCCTATCCGCCTTGCGCTGAGCCATTTTGATTCAAACCTCGAAGGCGCAGTTAATAGGTCCTGACCCTGATTGGCGCAGATTGCACAAATAGTGTCGTATATCGCAGTATCGCAGGCGCCCATACCTTGGCAAACCTGATTCCAGACATTCAGGAGATTGCGCCATGAACCACGACATGCGGCAACTAGACGCTCTGAACTATTACACAGCCACCAAGAAATATGACCTGCAGTTTCCCCGGCTGACCGAAGATATGGATGTCGACATCGTGGTCATCGGCGGCGGCTTTTCCGGCATCAACACTGCACTGGAACTTGCGGAACAAGGACATCGCAACATCGTCGTGCTGGAGGCACGCCATCTTGGCTATGGCGGCACCGGGCGCAATGGCGGGCAAGTGATGGCAGGCATCGGCCATGACATTGGCAAGGTTTCGCGCCATGTTGGCAAGGAAGGGCTGGAAATGCTGTTCCAGATTGCCAGTCTGGGTGCAGGCATCCTGCGCGGCCGCGCCGAAAAATATGGCATCGATGCCGACGTGCAGCGTGGATATGGTTATCTTGCCTACAATCAGCGCCAGTTGAAGACGCTTGAGGTCTGGGCGAAGGAATTTCGCGATGCGGAACCCGATGAAGACATTGAATTGCTGACCGGCAAAGACGTTGGGAAAATCATTGGGTCGGATGTCTATTGCGGTGCCATCAAGCATATGGGCGGCGGCCATGTCCACTCGCTCAACCTGCTGCTGGGCGAGGCCAAGGCGCTGGTCGGCCATGGCGCGCGAATTTTTGAAAATAGCCCTGTCACCAAGGTTGAATATGGCGACCGCATCACTGTGCGGACCAACGGTGGCAGCGTACGGGCATCCAAGCTGCTCTGGGCCTGCGACAGCTTTCTAGCCGGGCTTGAACCGGAAATTTATGGCAAGACGATCAATACCTATGCCTATCAGATCGCAACTGAGCCGCTGCCTGAAGAACTGATCCACAAGATCAGCCCGATCCGCGGCGCCTACAGCGATATTCGCCCAGTGCTCGATTACTACCGGGTGACGGCGGAAAACCGACTGCTCTATGGTTCCTCGACGCAATATCTCGAATACCTGCCGAACGATATAGCTGCATGGACGCGGGCGCTAATGCTCAAGACCTTCCCTTATCTTGAACAGGTGAAGATCGACTATGCTTGGGGTGGACCGATGGCGTGCAGCGCCAATCTGTTCCCGCAGATTGGCACGCTGTCCGGGCGACCGAATGCTTTTTATGTTCAGGGCTATTCCGGCTTCGGCGTCACCCCATCGCACATCGTCTGCAAGGTGCTGGCCGAAGGCATGAGCGAGGGCTCCGCGCGCTATGATCTGATGAGTTCGATCCCGCATATTCGCGTCCTTGGCAAAGACAGCTTCCGCCGTGGCATGTTGTCTGCGGCCAAGAGCTGGCACCAGCTTTCCGGATTTTT
>JBDUBN010000585.1:0-1764 GCA_040004085.1 Novosphingobium sp. | reverse complement strand
TCAGCGCCTAACCGCTTGGCCAGCGTGATCGAATCGTTGACGATGAACGCGACTTCCCGGTCAAAGCAAATGCGCTGGAGCGGCTCGGCCAGTCGGGCCGCGTCGTGATCGTCCAGTCCTTTGATGCGGAACTGAAACGCGGAAACGCACCCCTCAGCACTTTGCGCATCAAGCGCGCGGGCGAGGCGATCGGGGAAACCGCCGCCCGTTTCCAACGGTGAAATCAGGTAAAGTTGCGCCGGGAGGCGTTGAATTTCGTATGCCATGACGAGGCCTCTAGACGAATGATGCGTAATCGGGAACAGTCTGCGCGCTATGAAGTATTTCGCCCCGCTCGCCGCCGCCCTAACCTTGTCGTCATGCGTGACATATCACACCCACGACGACGGCATCGCCCGCGCCCGGATCGGGGAAACCGTCACAGTATCCGGCCCGCAAGTAACGCCGCGGAGAATGCTGGAGGACAGCCGCTGTCCGCAAGGGGTGCAGTGCGTGTGGGCGGGACAAGTGCGGATTTCGGCCACGGTTAAAACCGGCGCTGGGATCGAGCCGCGCGAACTGACATTGAACCAACCAATCCGCGTGGCCGACGGCCAGCTTACTATGGTCGAAGCCTATCCCGCCCCCCGCAAGGACCGGACGGTTTATCCCGAGGAATATAGGTTCGGGTTCAAGTTTGCGGGTGGGATTTAGAGTCACCAAACGCAATCGCCGGACAGGTTAACCCTGCCCGGCGATCACCTCTCCAGCTCTGTAACCCGAATTCCGTATCAGCGTGTCAGGCGGCGACTGGCACCGACTTCACTGTCGAACCCTGGTAAATAGCTTCGATTGCATCGCCCAGCGACGCGTCAAATTCCGTATCGCTCATCTGATAGCGCAAATCTTCGAGCAGCGCACGGCTGAAACTGGCGATAATGCCTTTATTCTTGGCTAGTTGCACACAAGCCTCAGGTCGCTTGAAACCGCCCGACAGCGCGACCACGCGGAGCACGCGGGGATGATTAACCAGCGGGTCGAACAAGCCCGGCACGACCGGCAGGCTCAGCTTGAGCATGACCTTGTCTTCGTCATTCATGGCGTCCAGCGCCTTGAGCAGTTCTTCCAGCAGGATCTGGTCGCAATCGGCGCGCTCTGCGCTCTTGATGTTAATTTCAGGTTCGATCATCGGCATCATGCCATGCGAGATAACCTGCTGGCCGACTTCGAACTGCTGCTTGACCACGGCGGCGATGCCGGCGCGGTTGGCGAGATTGATCACCGAGCGTTCCTTGGTGCCATAAACGCCCAGCGCCTTTGACTTGGTCAACAGCGCGTCAAGTTCCGGCATCGGCTTCATCAGCTGGACACCATTGGCCTCGTCTTCAAGACCCTTGTCGATCTTGATGAACGGCACCACGCCCTTGGCAATCAGCGCCGCAGGAGTGGGCGTGCCGTCAACGTGGCCGTCCATCGTGCGCTCAAACAGGATCGCGCCGATGACTTTTTCGCCAGTGAATGCAGCGGAGCGGATGATCCGGCAGCGCATGTCGTGGATCAGGCCGAACATTTCTTCGTCGTTGCCGAACGCATCCGATTCAATCCCATAACCGGCCAATGCCTTCGGAGTGGAACCGCCCGATTGATCCAGCGCGGCGATGAAGCCCTTACCGGCGGCGATCTTGGCGGTCATTTCAGAAGTCTGCATGGTTGCTCCCTATGCGGTGCATACGTATGTGATTCTGCCGCGCCCATAGCGCCGCCCGGCCAAAACCGCAATGGCAC
>JBDUBN010000178.1:0-5859 GCA_040004085.1 Novosphingobium sp. | reverse complement strand
ATGAATCAGACATCACACCATTTGGGAATCCTGAATGTCGATCCCGCCTAGGTGAAACGCGTAAAGACGGCCTGATGGTGGGTGTCAGTCAAAAGGAGATAGAGTGGATCATACCCGATTTCCTGTCCAAAGTTACCCAAGCTGGACCCATTCGCTGCCCACTGAGACAAGCACCTGCGACTGGATCAAATCGAAGGTACTTTGAGCTGTTCCGTGGGTCGGAATACGACGAAAAGCCCATTCAACCGTATGATTCTCAAGCCAAAGCTGAACGGCCTCAATCCTGACAACTGGGCAGAGACCAGGTTGTGGCCATAGATGAGGGAGAATCGCGCCTCCCAGCCGAAAGGCCTTCCAGCCGCAAGCTTCAGATTTCCTTGCGGAAAGTGCATAAAGAAGGTGGTGCCGCTTAGAGGATTCGAACCTCTGACCCAGTCCGCCATCGCCTGTGTTCAGTATATTTAATATAATGGTTGTGATCAACTTCTAGCGCTGGTAGCATTCAGCGCATGACGGTGAGGATGCGACTGGGTGAAGTGGTCAACTCAGGTGGCCGGCTGGATCGGCTACCCCTGAGTTCGTTTCATCGGCGGGTGGTCGGATTGATCAGCGCCGGGGGGCTGCTCGACACTTTCGACGTCTATCTGGCGTTCGGCGTCGTCGCCGCGTTGCGAGCGGAGGAATTCTCAACGCTGGAACAGGCGGCCGCTTTCATCTCGATGACATTCCTTGGAATGCTGATCGGTTCGGCGATAGCGGGCTATGTCGGTGATCGGTTTGGGCGCCGCTTTTCGTATCAATTCAACTTGGCCCTGTTTGGCGTGGCGTCTTTCGCCGCCGCGCTTGCTCCGAATATGCTCGTTCTGATTGTTTGCCGGTTTGTCATGGGAATTGGCCTCGGAGCAGAACTGATCGTGGCGGCAGGCACGCTGGGTGAATTCATCCCGCCCGCGGTTCGGGGCCGCTACGCTTCGGTTATGGGTCTCGTTTCGAGTTCAGGGCTGTTCGTGTCTACTGCCGTCGGTTATCTCGTCATTCCGGCCTTCGGCTGGCGCGCGATGTTCGTCATTGGTGGCGTGGGCGCGATCGTCGTCCTCCTTCTGCGCAAGCAGCTCCCCGAGTCTCCACGCTGGCTCGAAGCCGTCGGTCGCACTGAGGAAGCCGAGCAAACGCTGCAATTGATCGAAGCGCGCGTTCAGGCGCAGGCGGGCCCTTTACCGACAGCCCTTCCCCCCGTGGCGGCCGCGCCCGGCAATGCGCCGCTATCGGCGCTATTTGCACCCGCACTCAGACCCAGACTTTTAGCCGCCGTGTTTGTCGCCGTGACCGTAAACATGACGGTGTACGGCCTCGTCGGATGGCTTCCGACCTTCATGGTTTCGCACGGCGCGGCAGTTCAAAAAACGCTCGGTTTATCGACGATCATGTCGATCGGTAGCATCGCCGGTTCGGTTCTGGGGGTCGCGCTATCCGACAGAATACCCCGCCGCCGCGCATTGATTGCCGGCGGCATCGGGACGCTTGTGTTCATGACTATTTACCCCTTGGCGAGTGGTGATCAGGCCATCGCGGCCTCGGGATTCTTTCTCGTCCTAAGCATATATTTCACGACAAATCAGGGAATGTATTCCTATATCCCCGAAATCTTTCCCACCGCGCTGCGGCTGCGTGGTGTCGGATTCGCTGGCATGTGCGCGCGCACGGCGGGGATGATCACGCCTTACGCAATCGTCCCGCTCCTCGCCCATTTTGGACTGCCGGGCGTGCTCGCGATGGTCGGGTTGGTCGTGGTCGGCATGATCGCGGCAGTGTTCTCGCTCAAATTGGAAACGCGTGGAGCGCCGCTCGAGACGATCGCTCAGCAAGACAATCCGCCAGGCGCCCACGTCGATGGCGTCTGAAACAAAACCACATTGGAACATCTTCGGGAGAGAAATCATGATTTCGATCAGAACGAACAGAGGAGCGAGCACGCTCGGCAGCCTGCTTGCGGGATCGGCAATCGCCGTCGTCATCGCTATCCTGGCCGACCCGGCAGCTGCACAAACGCAGCCGCCTGCACCGGTTGCCGAGGACAAGGCTCAGCTTGACGATATTGTCGTGACCGCACAAAAACGCGGGGTCGCCGAACGAGCGCAAAACGTCCCGATTGCCATTACCGCGTTAACGGGCTCGGACCTCACGCGACGGGGCACGCAGGACCTTTCTTCGCTGACAACATCGGTCCCAAACGTTTCATTTGAGTCGTCCGGGGCGGTCAAAGGTCAAGCCAATTTCGAGATACGCGGCTTCGGCATCTCCTCGTCGATTCCGTCGGTAGAACCGGCGGTCGGGGTATTTGTCGACGGCGTCTACCAAGGTCAGACCTATGGGGTGATCACCGACCTTTTCGACCTGCAAAGTGTCGAGGTGCTGCGTGGCCCGCAAGGGACGCTTTTTGGAAGGAATACGACTGGCGGCGCGGTCTCCGTGACGACGCGCCGTCCAGGGAACACATTCCAGATCAACGCCAAGATGGCGATCGAAAGCGGACTCAACACTATCGCCGGCGTCAGCGTGGAAGGACCTGTCGCTGGGGACACGCTGCGCGCCAAAGTCACCGGTTATGTGGCGAACGACGGCGGCTATTTTTACAATCGGTTCGACGGGCGGCACATTGGTCGCGGCACGACCTGGTTTGTCCGCCCGACGCTCGTCTGGGACGTCGCGAGCAACATCGACACGACGGTGATCTTCGAGAAGGGCCGCACCACGGGTGATGGTCCGACTTCCTCAAATAGTCAGATATTTAAGGGGTCTATCGTCAATATCGACTATGAGGGATTGACTGATATCGACTGGCGTAGATTGACGTCGGAAACGAACGTCCGGGTCGGCTTCGGCGATGGCGTTATTACCAATGTCGCTGGCTGGGGCTGGCTCGATCAAGCCGGCGGGATTGACACAGATGGGCTGCCAATCACCTATTTCGACATCAAGGAAAAGCTGCACCAGACGCAGTTTAGCGAAGAACTGCGCTACGCTGGCACGTTCGGTGGGCTCAAGGTCACCGTTGGCGGCTACTATTTCACCCAGCGCTATGACTACATTGAAAGTCGCGATCTCAATCTCGTTCGGGATCGGACCAATCTAGGCGGGTCGGTCCAGCAGCACAGCCTGGCCGCTTTTGGTCAGGCGCAACTGAGCCTGACCCAAACATTCTCGCTGATCGCCGGCGGACGATATTCGTGGGAGAAGAAGTCTGCGCAGGTCGCCGGCCTCAGCAACACCGCGCCGCGCTGCAATTTCGCGGCGTTTACGTGTAATTTCAATTTCCCCGGGCCGCCTTTTGCGGATGACGGCACGACGACCTGGGCGCATTTCTCGCCGAAGGTCGGGTTTCAATGGTTCCCGACCAAAGGCGTCCAGTTCTATGGAAGCTACAGCCAGGGCGTGAGAAGCGGCGGATATAATATTCGGTCCACTGCAGGTGGCAGCGTGTCGCCCGGACCATATGACCAAGAAATACAGGACGCCTTCGAAATCGGTGGAAAGTCGGATTTGTTCAGCGGAAAGGTCCGGCTGAACGCGGCCGCCTTCTCCAACACGATCCACAGCCTCCAGCGCGACGTGTCAACGCCTGATCCACTGATCGGCAGCTCGCAGATCACTGCCAACGTCGGCACGGCGCGAATATATGGCGCAGAGGCCGAACTAACGATCTTGGCCGCGCGTGGCCTGACGCTTGGCGCGCACCTCGGCTATCTTCACGGAAAATACTCCGTGCTGACTGCAGATTTGAACGGTGCGTTGCCAGGATTCGGGACTAACCTCCAACTGGTCCGCCTCCCGAAAATTTCTTACGGCTTCAGCGCGAATTATTCTATGCGATTGGCGAGTGGCAATGAACTGTGGCTTGGGACTGATTTCGGGCATGTCGACGCGTCGGCCGCCCAGGACAACAACACCGCGTTCCTCCGCCAGCGAAACGAACTGAACGCCTCCGTCGGATACGATATTGGAAAGGTCACGTTCTCGCTCTATGCGAAGAACTTGCTCAATCGAGTGGCTTGGTCGACCGCGTCGCTTCGCACTGCGGCCCAGGGCGGCGGAATCTATACGCCGTTGACAAAAGGCCGGGTGCTGGGCGCGTCGATCCTCCTTAAACTCTAGTTTGAAAAGTTTGCGCTGCCCGCAGTGCTCAGCCGTGGGCGGGCGCGACCATCACATATCCCGACTGAATTTATCGCCGCTTAAATGCAATATGTTGCCTGGCTGTTGATTTGCACTGATAGTTGACCCGGAATTTTCATCGAGAAGTGACCCGGGTGGAAGCTATGTCCGGCGTTGCGGGCTTTGGGTCAAGCGGTGGATTTTCCTTTCTGGTTTTGGGGGCAGCCGAGCTGGCTTTGAACCGGGAGCTGTCGTTCCGGGTTTTCAGAATATGGCAATGGTGGGTGAGCCGATCCAGCAGGGCGGTGGTCATCTTGGCATCGCCGAAAACGTCGGCCCTTTCGCTAAAGCTGAGTTTTTGGTGATGATAACACTGGTGCGCTCGTAGAGCTTGCTGAGCAGGTGGAACAGCAGCGCCCCGCCTGATGGGCTGAACGGCGGATAATCGAAGATGCAGACAAGAACCTACCCCAAGAGGCAGCAGACTCTCTTTTAAAGGTCACCCGCAAAGTCCGGGGTGATCTCGTCAGGTTTGGAGGAAGCCATTTGGCGAAACTCTCAAGTGCCTTACAAATGCGTGACGGCATGACCGGCGACGGTCAGCACTGCGTTTATGATTCAAAGGTGAAACGTTGGTACTACACACGTGATGGCTTGGAAGCGCTGACAACTGCTATTCGGAATGATTCTTTAGGTTCACTTCAGCATTGTGGCCCGAAAGCGGCAATCGACGCATTCGAGCTTCAACACGCGTTAGATTAGGGTCGGGACCCAATAAGGGGATTCCCATTCCGGCGCCGGTGTGATTCAACGCGTTCTGCGAGGAGGCGTTGGGAATGGCGGATTTCTTTTGGTTTTCGGATGCTCAGTGGAGTCGGATCGAGCCGCTGCTACCGGTAAATGGCAAGGGCGCTCGGCGGGTCGATGATCGCCGTGTGCTGTCCGGGATAGTTCATGCGCTGCAAAGCGGCGGTCGCTGGGGCGATTGTCCGCCGGTCTATGGCCCCAAGAAGACGCTCTACAACCGCTTCGTGCGCTGGGCCGAGCGGGGTATCTGGGAGAACCTCTTCAGCGCGCTGGCGGGAGCCGAGGACGTGCCCGACCGGTTGTTCATCGACAGCACCTGCATCAAGGTCCACCGCACCGCAGGCGGCGCAAAAGGGGGGCCTTGGCCAATGGTATCGGCCAGACACGCGGGGGCCGCAATACCAAGCTCCATGCCATCTGCGACGTAAAGGGCAGGCCCTGCGTGCTGCTGCTAACCCCCGGAAATGCTCACGATATGCGGGTTGCCAAGCAGTGCATCGCCGCCATGCCGCCGTCTGCCGAACTGGTTGGCGACAAAGGATATGACAGCGATGATCTGCGTGCCTGGCTCGCCTCGCGCGGAACCCAGGCCGTCATCCCGCCCAAGCGAAACCGCAAGGTCCAACTCGACTGCGACCTCGCGATCTACAAGCAGCGCAATGTCGTCGAACGCATGTTCTGCCGCTTCAAAGACTGGCGCAGGGTCGCAACCCGCTACGACCGAAACATCAAAACCTTCATGGCAACCATCGCCATCGCTGCTGCCGTCATCTGGTGGCTCAATTGAGTCCGGACCCTAAAATCGCGCCGATGAGGCGTGAAGCACAATGGCTGACATCCAGCCACCTAGTTGGACAAACCAAGCCATGGCAACGCGTAATTCAAGGCAACGCGGCCTCC
>JBDUBN010000177.1:0-5861 GCA_040004085.1 Novosphingobium sp. | reverse complement strand
CCGCCGCGCTGCGAGTTGACGATCACCAGCGGCAGTTCGGTCATCACCGCAAGGCCCATCGCCTCGCCCTTCAGGGCAATGCCGGGGCCGGATGACGAGGTAACGCCAAGCTGACCGGCATAACTCGCGCCAATCGCCGAACAGATCGCCGCAATCTCATCCTCAGCCTGGAATGTGGTGACGCCAAATTCCTTCAGCTTGACCAGATTGTGCAGGATGGCCGAGGCCGGTGTGATCGGATACCCGCCGAAGAACATCGGCAGGCCCGCCAGTTGCGCGCCCGCGACCAGACCGTAACTGATCGATTCCGCGCCGGTGACCGTGCGATACAGGCCCGGCTCGGTCTGCACTTGCGCGACATGATGCTGCCGCAACGGCCCGGCGAGTTCGGCGGTTTCACCATAAGCATGGCCAGCGTTGAGCGCCGCGACGTTGGCTTCTGCCAGCAGCGGGTTCTTTTTGAACTTGTCGTTCAGCCACTGGATCAGCGGCGCACGATCACGGTCGAACATCCACAGCGCCAGACCCAGCGTCCACATGTTCTTGCAGCGCAGCGCTTCCTTGTTGCCAAGGCCGAACGGCTTTACCGCCTCAAGCGTCAAGGCACTGATGTCGAACGCCAGCACGTCCCACTTGGCCAGGCTGCCGTCGTCAAACGGGCTGACTTCGTACTTGGCCTTTTCAAGGTTGCGCTTGGTGAATTCACCCGTGTCCGCGATAATCAGGCCGCCGGGCTTCAGCGCGCCGACATTGGTTTTCAGCGCCGCCGGGTTCATCGCCACCAGCACGTCAGGCGCATCGCCCGCGGTTTCGATCGAGGTCGAGCCGAAGTTGATCTGGAAGGCGGACACGCCAAACAGCGTGCCCTGCGGCGCGCGGATTTCGGCGGGAAAGTCCGGGAAGGTCGCCAGATCGTTACCCGCCAACGCGGTGGAAAGCGTGAACTGCCCGCCGGTAAGCTGCATGCCATCGCCGGAATCGCCCGCGAAACGGACGACAACTGCCTCTGGCGCGTCGATATTTTCAAAACTGGCTTCGGAATCGCTTTCCGTAAGTATCGTGGCCATGTCATTCCTCTGTCGGCGATCTTGCGCCTATTCTGCGCGCCGCCCTAGTCTTCACGGGGCTGGCAGCGCAATGCAGAAAATCTGTTGGCGGCCAAACCTTGGCCCACAGTCAAACGCCTGCTACCCGCGCTAGTCAAGCCGCGATTGCAAGGGTAACTGTGGGAATTGAAACTCGATCCCGCGCGATTCACATTAACGCATTTCCAGCGGCACTCCCCGGAGCAAAACCATGACTGATTACTCTGACCTGCCGTATCGTCCCTGCGTAGGGGTGATGCTGGTCAACGCGGATGGACTGGTGTTTGTCGGCAAGCGGATCGACAGCGGCGAAGGCGACGCGTGGCAGATGCCGCAAGGCGGAATCGACGATGATGAGGAAATCCACGCCGCCGCTTTGCGCGAACTGTGGGAGGAAACCGGGGTTGAGCACCATCAGGTGTCACTGATCGCGCAGACCAAGGAAGAACTGCTGTACGATCTGCCGCGCGCGCTGGTCGGCAAGCTATGGGGCGGACGCTTTCGCGGCCAGCGCCAGTTCTGGGTGCTCGCCCGGTTCAGCGGCGACGACGCCGACGTCCGCATCGACCATCACGATCCGGCCGAGTTCTGCGATTGGAAATGGGCCGAGCCTGACCAGCTGCCAGACCTGATCGTGCCGTTCAAGAAGCGGGTTTACCGGGCGGTGTTGGAAGAGTTTCGGGATTTGATTTGAGCTACATCCTCCCCGGCACGGAGAGGATCAAGCTCAATTCGTCGTAACCACCGGAGCTGGCGTAACCGCCTCAGCAGTTACCACGCGGGCGGGCGGGCCTTTGGCGATGGCAGCGGTGAGTTGGCGGGTGGCGTCGCAGTTGTTGCCACATAGCGTGAACAGGCGGGCCAGATTGCGCTTCGCCTTTTCCATCGCGCCCTTTTCGACCAGAGTCGCGCCTTCGCCGGCAATCGCCAAGGCGTTCTGCGGATCACGCTCCAGCGCCTCACGGTAATAATGCAGCGCTTTGCCTTGCAGGCCGATGCGGCGGTTGGCGTCGGCCAGGTCCATCGTTACCGCCACGCTGCCAGGTTCAATCGCCAGCGCCGCCTCAAATGCATCAATCGCCTGATCGGTCTGCCCTGCCGTCAAAGCGGCGCGGCCTTGGGCCACCAGATCGGCGGCGCGGGGGTCCATTGTGGCGGACGGAGCGGAATAGCCTGCGCTGGCGGTCAGCGCCGCAACCAGCGAGAGTGCCAGTGTGGCGGGAAGAAATCGCATGATCTGGTCCCCGATTGTCATGGGCTGGCGGCCGTTCATATGGGTCGCGGAGTGAACATCAGCCTAACCGCTATCACAGACGCGTGAGCCTTGCGACGAAAAATCCATCGGTGCCATCATGCGCCGGGGTGAGCCGCAGCCCGGGGCCGTGGCGGCGTCCCGCGGGCAAGTCCGGCATCTCCGCGCGCCAGCCGCCGTGGCGCGACAGGAACGCGACTGCCTGCGCCGCACCTTCGGCATCAAGCAGCGAGCAGGTGACATAGACCAGCCGCCCGCCGGGACGAACCAGCGTGGCAGCCAGTTCCAGCAGGCGTTCCTGCAAGGCGAGCAGCTTTTCGAGGCCCGGGGGCGTCAACCGCCAGCGCGCTTCGGGATTGCGCCGCCATGTGCCGGTTCCCGAACACGGCGCGTCGATCAGCACCGCGTCGGCCTTGCCGGTCCAGTCGGCCAATGCCTCCGCCTCGCGCCCCGGATTGAGCAGCACCGTCTCGGCAATCGTCACCCCTGCCCGCGCAGCGCGCTGGGGAAGGCGCGACAAGCGCCCGCGATCGGTGTCGCTGGCGATCAGATGGCCTTGATTGTCCATCGCGGCGGCCAGGGCAAGCGTCTTGCCCCCGGCCCCGGCGCACAGATCGATAATCGTCTCACCCGGCTGCGCGGCCACGGCTTCGCACACGAGTTGCGATCCGGTGTCCTGAACCTCGATCACGCCGTCAGCAAACGCGGGCCATTGCTCAACCTGCGTGCCGTGTGGATAGCGCAGGCCATGCGGCGCGGCGGTGGGCTCGCCCGCTTCGGGCAGGTCAAGCAGCGCGGCGCGCAAGGCGTTGGTCCGGATGTCCAAGGGCGCGCGGCTCAGCAGGGCGGCGGCTTCCTCCCCGGCAATCCCGGAATCGGCCAGCGCCTTTTCGAGCCATGCAGGGGCGATCCCGGCGGTGGCGGGCTTTTCGTTGGGGTTGATCTGCGCCGGGCCGTGGCCGCGACCGTCAAACAAGGATGCCAGTGCCTCATCGCCCTGGGCCAGCAGCAACATCGCCGCTCGCCCATCGCGCGGCAATTCGCCACACGCACGGATGGCGCGATAGGCCAGTTCACGCACCGCGCGGCGGTCTCCGCTACCGGCAAAGCGGCGGGTTTTGAACCATTCGGAAATGATGCGATCAGCCGGTGCGCCATTCTCGCGCGCGGCAACAGTGACGAGATCGAGCACCTCGATGGCCGCCTGAACTCGTGCGGCGGGGGTCATGGTGTGTCCTTAACGCGGGAGGTAAATCTTTTAACGCGACGGGTAATTCGGAGCTTCGCGCGTGATGGTCACGTCATGCACGTGGCTTTCCTGCAAGCCCGCATTGGTGATCCGCACGAACTGCGCCTTGGTCCGCAAGTCCTCGATGGTGGCCGATCCGGTATAGCCCATCGCCGCCTTAACGCCGCCGACGAGCTGGTGGATCACATCCTTGGCCGGGCCCTTGAACGGCACTTGGCCTTCGATACCCTCTGGAACCAGCTTCATCTGGTCCTTGATATCCTGCTGGAAATAGCGGTCCGCGCTCCCTCGCGCCATCGCGCCGACCGAGCCCATGCCGCGATAGCTTTTGTACGCGCGGCCCTGATACAGGAACGTTTCGCCCGGCGCTTCCTGAGTGCCCGCCAGAAGCGATCCGATCATCACACACGATGCGCCAGCCGCCAGCGCCTTGGCCGCGTCGCCCGAGGTGCGCAGGCCGCCGTCGGCGATAACCGGGACGCCGGACTTGTCGGCCTCTTCTGCAGCTTCCATGATCGCGGAAAGCTGTGGTACGCCGACACCGGCGACAATCCGCGTGGTGCAGATCGAGCCGGGTCCGATTCCCACTTTAAGTCCGTCCGCCCCGGCATCGATCAGCGAGCGCGCGGCTTCTGCCGTGGCGATGTTGCCGGCGATGACTTGGGCGGTGGGCGACAGGCGCTTCACCCGCTCAACCGCGCGGGCGACGTCCTTGTTATGGCCGTGTGCGGTGTCGATAACGATGACGTCGCACTCGGCGTCGAGCAGCGCTTCGGTGCGTTCAAAGCCCTTGTCACCCACTGTCGTCGCGGCGGCAACACGCAGGCGGCCAGAGCCGTCCTTGGTGGCGTTGGGATATGTGACCGCCTTCTCGATGTCCTTGACCGTGATCAGGCCAATGCAGCGATAGCCCTCATCGACCACCAGCAGCTTTTCGATTCGGCGCTGATGCAGCAGCCGCTTGGCTTCGTCTCCGCCAGTGCCGAGCCCGACCGTGGCGAGATTCTCATGCGTCATCAGTTCGCGCACCGGCTGGGCCGGATTGCTGGCAAAGCGCACGTCGCGGTTGGTCAGAATGCCGACCAGCTTGCCGCTCGCCTCAACCACCGGGATGCCGCTGATCCGGTTGGCGACCATCAAGGCCTGCGCCTCACCCAATGTGGCGTCGGGGGTGATGGTGATGGGGTTGACCACCATGCCGCTCTCGAAACGTTTGACAGCGCGCACCGCAGCACATTGTTCTTCCACGGTAAGATTGCGGTGCAGCACGCCAATGCCGCCCATCTGCGCCATGACAATCGCCATGTCCGCCTCGGTCACGGTGTCCATGGCGGACGAGATCACCGGAATGTTGAGCGAGATGCCGCGCGTCAGCCGGGTGCGGGTATCGGCCATCGACGGGACAATATCCGACTCAGCCGGACGCAGCAAAACGTCGTCGAAGGTAAGGCCGAGAGGTATATCGATAATTGCCACAGTGCCGCCAGGGTATGAAGGGAACGGGAAGATTCGTGGCGGCCCATGTAATCAAGTGGGGGCGAAAGGGCTAGGGGGTATCTTGAGGCGTCGTTTCCACAGGGGCGCAGGGGACACCGTATTCGGTGTCCCCGCCTCACAAGCGCTTCGGCCCTCGCCGCTGTCGAGCCAGCACCATCCCGGTGCGCTCTTCCATATCGGCCAGCCACTCCGGCGATCCGACAGGCCGCCCTACACTTTCCGCCTTACGGAGCGCGGCATAGCCCAGCGCCTCGTCAAAATCCTCACCTAGAAACGCGGCGAAATCACCCACCCGTTCCAGCGCCGGAGCGACCTTCACGACAGTATCGTCCTGCCCCGCAATCAATGCCCGCGTGCTCGACCATTCCCAGTCCTGCGCTCGCTCCACCAGCCGCGCCCGCACGGGATTGAGCGCGACATAGCGCAGCGCGGTGACAAAATGCTGCTCGTCCATTGCCACCGATCCATAGCGGCCCTGCCACAAATGGCCGGTAGTGCGACGTCTGGCGTTAATATAGCCGGTATAGCGCCGATGCAGTTCGCCAAATGTCCGGCGCAGACCATCCGCATCGGCAGGCGTAAGCACTACATGAACGTGATTGGGCATCAGGCAATAAGCCCATACTTCAGAATGCGCGCGCTGCGCCGCTTCCGCCAGCAGATCAAGATAGAGCGCGAAATCACCGTCCTCAAAGAACGTCTGCCCCCGCCCGTTGCCACGCTGGGTGACGTGATGCGGAACGCCGGGAATGACAACACGAGCAAGACGCGCCATTAT
>JBDUBN010000176.1:0-5867 GCA_040004085.1 Novosphingobium sp. | reverse complement strand
CACGCTGCGCACGCGCGACGCCAGTTCATGCAGCAGCGGAGCTGCAACATTGGCAATGATCTGCTTTTCATCCAGCCGGTGCAACAGGTCCAGCAGCCGCGCCCCGGCAACATGGCGCCCGCCACTCGCGGTCATCAGGAAGTCTTCGGCAACCAGTGTTGTCACCTGCCGATGCGCGGTTGCCAGCGGCATGCCAATCTGCCGCGCCAGTGCCGCCAGACTGCTGCGCCCGCCATCGGCGATCACCGCCTCCAGCATCGTCAGCGTGCGCTTCAGCGAACTGATTTGCGGCGTACCAGGATTCACAGCGAATATCTCATCATGTGAGACGATAGCAGATCCGCCCGCTAGCGCCAAGCCCCGCAACGTCGTATCGGAGTCTGGAACGGAGAGGACACCAGAATGACAGCCCCCACCCATGACGATCTCGCGCGCCGCTTGCGCGAAGCCTATGCTAGCGGAGCAGTGCCGCCCATGCGTGACGGGCTGGACCCGGTCGATATCGATGGTGCCTATGCGGTGCAGACGATCAACACCCGGTTCTGGGAAGCCCAAGGCCGCCGCATCGTCGGGCGCAAGGCCGGGCTGACGGCCAAGGCGGTCCAAACCCAACTCGGCGTCGATCAGCCGGATTTCGGCGTGTTGTTCGAGGACATGGCGGTGGCCGACGGCGGCACGCTTGATCCGGCCCGCGCTCTCCAGGCCAAGGCCGAGGCGGAGATTGCCTTTGTGCTCGGCAAGGATTTGCCTGACCCTGACACGACGCCGGAAATGGTTGCCGATGCAGTGGCCACGGTCCACGCGGCGATCGAGATCGTCGACAGCCGCATTGCCGACTGGAAAATCACTTTCGCCGACACTGTGGCCGACAACGGCAGCTCCGCCTTCTTTGTGCTGGGGCAGAACGGCAAGCCGCTGGACGGCCTCGACCTGTTCACTTGCGGCATGGTGATGGAGATCAATGGCGCCATCGTGTCGCTGGGCGCAGGCGCTGCCGCGCTGGGCCACCCGCTCAATGCCGCCGCGTGGCTGGCGCAGACGCTGGCAAAACGCGGCGAGCCACTTCGGGCGGGCGACGTGCTGCTGGCAGGCGCACTCGGCCCGATGGTTGCGATCAACCCAGGCGATCATGTCCGCGCGATTGTCGGCGGACTTGGTGAAGCCAGTTTTTCTTACAAGGGAGCCTGACATGGCAAATACCCCAAGCGCCAAAACCAAGGTAGCTATTATCGGTTCGGGCAACATCGGCACCGACCTGATGATCAAGATCATGCGGCTGTCTGATGTGCTCGAGATGGGCGCCTTCGTCGGCATTGATCCGCAGTCCGACGGGCTGCAACGTGCGGCCCGGCTGGGCGTCGCAATCACGGCGGAAGGCATTGACGGACTTGTCGCCATGCCTGAATTTGCCGAGATCGAAATCGTGTTCGACGCCACTTCGGCAGGCGCGCACAAGCACCACAATGCGGTGCTGCAGACACACGGCAAGCGCGTGATCGACCTGACCCCGGCGGCAATCGGGCCTTATGTGATCCCGCCTGTCAATGGCGAGACCTGCCTTGATGCGGTAAACGTCAACATGGTGACTTGCGGCGGGCAAGCGACAATTCCGATTGTTGCCGCCGTCAACCGCGTTGCCAAAGTACACTACGGCGAAATCGTGGCGTCGATTTCCTCGAAAAGCGCCGGCCCAGGCACCCGCGCGAACATCGACGAATTCACCGAGACGACCAGCCAGGCCATCGTCGATGTCGGCGGCGCGATGCGCGGCAAGGCGATCATCATCCTCAACCCCGCCGAACCTCCCCTGATCATGCGCGATACCGTCTATTGCCTGTGCGAAGACGGTGACCGCGATGCCATTCGCCAGAGCATTGAGGACATGGTCGCCGAAGTGCAGACTTATGTCCCCGGTTACCGCCTTAAACAGGAAGTGCAGTTCGAAAGCATCGGCGATAACAAGCCGCTGCATATACCCGAGATGGGCGGCTCGTTCACTGGCCTGAAGGTGTCGACGTTCCTCGAGGTAGAAGGCGCGGCGCATTACCTCCCCGCCTATGCCGGAAACCTCGACATCATGACCTCGGCAGCCTTGAAAACCGCCGAAAAGATCGCGCTCCGTATGCGCGAAGGAGTTGCAGCATGAGTTTCGACCCCACCAAAAACAAGCTCTACATCCAGGACGTCACCCTGCGCGACGGTATGCACGCCATTCGCCACCAGTATGGCCTTGATCACGTGCAGGCCATCGCCAAGGCGCTCGACCGGGCCAAGGTCGATGCCATCGAAGTGGCGCACGGCGACGGGCTGCAAGGCTCAAGCTTCAACTACGGTTTTGGCGCGCATACCGATTGGGACTGGATTGCAGCAGTCGCCGATGTGCTGGAGCATTCGGTGCTCACCACGCTGTTGCTGCCCGGCATCGGCACCGTGCACGACCTGAAGCACGCCTATGAACTGGGCGTCCGTTCGGTCCGCATCGCCACGCATTGCACCGAGGCGGACGTCTCGAAGCAGCACATCGAGGCCGCTCGCAACCTCGGCATGGACGTCTCGGGCTTCCTGATGATGAGCCACATGTCCGAGCCTGTCGCGCTGGCCCAGCAAGCCCTGCTGATGGAAACGTATGGCGCGCATTGCGTTTACGTCACCGACAGCGGCGGCGCGATGAACATGGACGAATACGCCGCGCGTTGCCAAGCCTATGACCGGGTGCTCAAGCCTGAAACCCAGCGCGGCGTGCACGCGCACCACAACCTGTCACTGGGCGTCGCCAACTCCATCGTCGCGGTGCAGAACGGCATCGTCAGGGTTGACGCCAGCCTCGCCGGAATGGGCGCAGGCGCGGGCAATGCCCCGCTCGAAGTGTTCATCGCCGCAGTTGACCGCATGGGCTTGAATCACGGCTGCGATCTTTATGCGCTGATGGACGCCGCCGAAGAACTGGTGCGTCCGTTGCAGGATCGCCCGGTGCGCGTGGACCGCGAAACGCTGACGCTTGGCTATGCCGGGGTCTATTCCAGCTTCCTGCGCCACGCGGAAAAGGCAGCGGCAGATTACGGCGTCGACACCCGTTCGATCCTCGCCGAGGCTGGCCGCCGCAAGATGGTGGGCGGACAGGAAGACATGATCGTCGATATCGCGCTGGACATGCTCAAGGCCTGATAGCGGACGGCCTCGCCCCAGAGTCAGAACTCTGCGGGCGAGGCCTGATCCGGCTGAATTCAGGTGCCATCCTCGTCGTCCATATTCTCTTCGCCTTCATAGGCGTCCATATCGATTCGGCCTGACCGTGCCATTTCATGCAACTTGTCGACCAGATCGGGCGTGTCATCAGGAATGATCTGCGCCGGATTGGCCCTGCCGCCATGCTCGCTCTCTTCAGAGACATCCAGCGCGGCTAACCTTGCGTCGCTTGCGACGTCCTGCGCTTGCGTTCCATCTTCGGACTGCTCTGAATTCTGGGCGTCGGGGTCGTTGAAATCAGTGGTGAGCGGTGCTTTGGCCGGTACTTCGCGGTCGGCGCCATTGTTCTGATTAGTCATGGTTCGCGCTCCTCTTCTTCATGGACCGGCGTCGTGCTGGCGGGCGACCTGGCAACGCGCAGGCATGTCATCAATGCCGGTTACCGAAGTATGTTCCCCCCATCAGCTATTGGGCTGACGCCGACTTACCCGATTCCGGACCACCCCGATCCGGCTCTGAACAGGCCGACAGGGGCCACGAGCTTTCCTCGGTCCACCGCACCGTCGGCACGAGTTGTCCCCGTAACCGACGTTACGGCGCGGCACGTTCATGCGCCCGCAAGGATCGATCCCCCCTTAGATAATCCACGTCGTTCATCTTCGGCTTGCACGCCCAATGCACCTGGCGTGTCTCGGGCGCACGTCTGGACCCGGATGAACGCGACGCTGACAGCGGGCCCTCAAGCGCGGGCTCTGTCAGATCAGGATTCGCGTCCACGCCGGACAGTCCACGGTTGTTATCAAGGAGCCGCTTAATGAATGCATTTACCACACGATCCAGTATCCTCGCGCTGGTTGCCGCGCTCGCAGTATCGGTGCCGGGCAGCTTGTCCGCGCAGCCGGAAACCCCGCAGGAGACCACGCAGCCAGCCCCGCAAGGCCCAGCCGAGCCCGATCTCAATGCGACCATGTCCGCCTCCACGCCGACAAAGGGTCCCGAGGTCAAGGGCATCATCACCGGGCGCAGCGGCGACCGGATGCAGGTCACGGCCGCCGATGGCGCCAAATCGGTTATTACGATCAATGATGACACCCGGATCAAGGCCTCCAAGGGCCTTTTCGGCCTTAACCGCAGCAAACTGGGTGCAGACTCACTGCTGAACGGGTTGCCGGTCACCGTAAAGACGCTGCAATCGGGTGAAGTGCTGATCGCGGATCAGGTCACCTTGCGGAATAGCGACCTGAAGGTTGCGACAATGATCCGTGGCGGCACCGAACAAGGCTTTGCCGAGCAGACAGCGGCGACCGAGGCTCTGCGCGGCCGCATGGCCGATATCGACCAGTACAACATCAAGGGCACGACCAACGTCAACTTCGACACTGGCAAGGCAATGCTGTCCGCTCAGGGCCAGGCCGATCTTTGCGCCGCTGCCACTGCGGCTGATGGGACGAAGAACGCCCTGTTGCTGGTTGTCGGTTATACCGATTCCACCGGCAGCGATGATTTCAACCAGCAGCTGAGCGAAAAGCGCGCCAGCAAGGTTGTCAATTACCTGCAGCAGACCTGCCATTGGAAGCCGTACCGCATGCTGACCCCCACCGGAATGGCCAAGGCCGACCCGCTGGCCAGCAATGACACGCCCGAAGGCAAGGCCCAGAACCGCCGCGTTGCGGTGAACATTCTGGTCAGCAAGGGCCTCGATGGCCTGTAAACCTTGACGGAATGAAAGAGGGCGGGATGGGAAGTACCCAGCCCGCCCTTTTTCGTGGCCGTCAGCTGACGCCGATCAATCGGTGTAAGGCGTCAGGATTATTTCGACTCGGCGATTGGCCGAGCGGCCTTCGATCGTCGCATTGCTGGCGACTGGTTCGGTCTTGCCAAAGCCCTCTACATGCATCCGCACCGGGTTGACCTGACGCGAGGCGAGATAGTCTGCCACGCTGTCAGCGCGCTTTTCCGACAGGGTCTGGTTATAACTGAACGAGCCGATGGCATCGGTATGTCCGTTCACATCAACATAGCTTGCGGGATAATGCGAGAGGGTACGCGAAACCGCATTCAGCACGCCATAGAAGCGCGGCTGGATGTTGTACTTGTTGAACGAGAACGTCACATCGCTCGGCATTTCCAGCACGATCTGCTGCCCTTCCTTCCGCACCCGAACGCCGGTACCCCGCAGTTCATCCTGCAGGATGACGTACTGGTGATCGACATAGGCTGGCATCTCGTCATACGTGATCGGCTCGATTCCGGCCCTGTAGATCGCGGTGCGGCGAACTTCCACATCGGGGATCGCAGGAACCAAAACGGCAGCGTGGATCACCGGAACGGCGGGTACGGCCACGGTCTGCGCCCGGACCGCAGGGACAGCAACAGCCGGTGCCTGGACCGCAGCATGAACCGACTGTGTAACGTGCGCGTTTGATCGCACCCGGCGCGATGTCCCCTCTACCGCGCCGGAAACGCCAACATCGCCTCTACCGCTGATTGTACTGCCTAACCCGCCACCCAATCCCCCGCCCAATCCGCCACCAAGTCCGCCGCCCAACAGTTGGGCATTGGCAGGTGAGGCCAGAGTGAGCGCGAGTGCCAGGGCGGTGCTGGCGGTGATAAGGATCTTGGTCATGGGATTTGTCCTTCTGCTAATCCAGTCGGCGAATACGTGTTTCAACCGGCTGTTG
>JBDUBN010000584.1:0-1771 GCA_040004085.1 Novosphingobium sp. | reverse complement strand
GCGGCGTTATAGCGGTTACGATGATGCTCGAAATTTTTCGATCCATGAGCTATGCGGTCAGTGTGCGTGCGCGGGCTTTCGGCGCGGTTTGTAGGGGGTTTCCTTGGCTGAAGTATCGCAGTCCGTGACGGCCATTCGGGCGCGGACGCCGTTCAGCGGAAAATGGCTGCTGGCCAATGCGCCGTTGTTACTGGGCATCGCCGCGCTGGTCATCCCGACAGTTCGCGACATTTCCAAAGTTTCGTGGTCTACAGAGCAGGGCGCGCACGGGCCGATCGTTCTGGCGATCGCCTGCTGGCTGCTGTACCGGGCATGGCCGACAATTCAGGCCAATCGCCAAGCGGGGCGGGCTGCACTGGGGGTGCCGGTACTGGTGCTCATGCTGACGGGCTATGTCGTTACCAACGTGATCGGTAGCGTCGTACTGGAAAGCGCGACGCTGTATGGTGCGCTCGTTTCCGTCCTGTATCTTTACGTGGGCAGCAAGGCGATGCGCGCGGCGTGGTTTCCGCTGTGCTATTTCCTGTTTGTCCTGCCGCCGCCTGGTAGCCTGATCGCTGCGGCCACCCAGCCGCTGCGGCTTGGGATATCGAACGTTGCTGTATTGCTGCTGTCGGTGTTCGGCTTTCCGGTCGCGCGCGAGGGCCTGATGATCTACATCGCGCAATATACGCTGGAGGTGAAAACTGCTTGTGGCGGACTGAATTCGATGATCAGCTTGACGGCGATCGGCCTGTTCTATGGCTATGCGATGCACCGGCTGACGGCCGCTTATGGCATATTGCTGATGGTGGTTTCGATCCTGATCGCGATTCTGGCGAATTTTCTGCGGGTGGTGATCAGCATTTTGATGGCATATTATTTGGGAGATGGCGCGGTCACCGGGTTTTCGCATGACATCGCCGGGATTACGATGTTCGTGATCGCGGTGATCGGGTTTATCCTGTTCGATCGAATCTCTGGACCTTTGCGCCGCAGACTGGGATCTTGAGATGAGCGCACTTGGCATGGAAGACGGCCAGCAACCGGTCGCGGAAGCGCGGACGGGGATGTCGCGTCGGGGGGTGCTTGTTGGTGGTTCGTTGCTGCTGACCGCAGCTGCGGCAGCCAAGGCCAAGCCGCGCGCATCGGAACATTTGCTACTGCGCGAGCGGTTGGAAGATTTGGTTCCTCAGCGGATCGCTGGTTGGCAGAACTCAGGCTCGGCCGGGGTGATTGTCGCCGAGCCGGAGGAAGACCTGGTCGAGGCCGGGTACGACCAGCTGCTGACGCGGGTCTATTCGGCGGGGTCGCAGGTTTCGGTCATGCTGCTGCTGGCTTATGGCAGCACGCAGGGCGGATCGTTGCAGCTCCACCGGCCGGAGACGTGCTATCCGGGGCAGGGCTTTAGGCTCGGTGAGTTTCAGGATGTCGATATGGCGCTGGGTCATGCCCAGCACGTGCATACGCGCAAGTTTACCGCGCGGCGGGACGACCGCAACGAACGGGTGATGTATTGGACGAGGATTGCGGATTATTTTCCACTGTCCTCACTCAGTGAATATCGCGCGATTATCTCGAGTGTCGCCCGCGGCGTAGTTCCCGACGGCATCCTCGTTCGGGTGTCGGTGCGCGGATCGGACATCGCCGTGGACGACATGTTGCTGCGCCAGTTTATCGGCGACCTGATCACCGCATTGCCGCCGTTGGGGCAAAAGCTGCTGCTGGGCGCGCCCGTTTAGAGCAAGTTGCCTTTAATCTGAATCGTCATCCCGGCGAAGGCCGGGACCCA
>JBDUBN010000583.1:0-1772 GCA_040004085.1 Novosphingobium sp. | reverse complement strand
TTTGTGCCGTTTACCGAACGCGAGATTGCCTACGCCGGCAAGAAGTTCAAACCCATTGTTCGCGAAGACCTGATCATGGTCGCCGAGTATGAGGGCGAGCCGGTGGCCTTCATGATGACCCTGCCCGACATGAACGAAGTGACCAAGTCGATGGGCGGAAAGCTGTTTCCCTTCAACTGGATTAAACTGCTGTCATGGCTGCGCAAACCCAAGGTTCATACCATGCGCGTGCCATTGATGGGCGTGCGCAAGCGGCTGCAAAGCTCGCGCCTTGCCAGCCAATTGGCCTTCATGATGATCGAATACATCCGCCGCAATGCACTCCGTGAATATGGCGCGACGCGCGGCGAAATCGGGTGGATTCTGGACGACAATCAGGGAATGATTGCGATTGCGGATGCGATCCACAGCCACGTCAACAAGACATACGTGATCTACGACAAGGCGCTTTGAATCGTTCCCTTCTGGGGGGTTTGCAGCGTCCGAGCATCAAACTGAACCCACATCGTCATTGCGAGCGACGCGCGGCAATCCAGAGCGTCAGTGTACGCCGCTCTGGATTGCTTCGTCCTACGGCCTCGCAATGACGAAGCAGTCTGAGATCACGATGATCAATCAAATGCCACTCATCACCGCCGCCCCGAGCACCCCTGCCGCACCGCAAGCCGCCAGCGTGCCGATAACCCCGGCTTTGGTGCGGAACAGCAGTACGAAAGCCAGTACGCTCAGCCCAGCCGCCAGCGGGTCGAGGCTCGCCAATACCGGCAGGCGCATTTCCCCGAAACCCAGCGGAACCGCAAAATGGGCGCGGAACAGCACTTGCAGGCCGAACCACACGGCCAGACTGCCGATGACGCCAACAATCGCGGCGGTCAGCGCGGACAGGCCGCCCTGCAGACGCTTGGCGTGTTCCAGCCGCTCCATCCACGGGGCCATCGCGAAAATCCACAGGAAGCACGGCGCAAAGGTCATCCACGTGGTGATCGCCGCGCCCATGATCCCCGCGACCAGCGGCGTAAACGGCGCCGGCGCGCGCCATGCGCCAAGGAAGCCGACGAACTGCGTCACCATGATCAGCGGCCCCGGCGTGGTTTCCGCCAGCCCAAGCCCGTCGGCCATTTCGCCGGTGCTCAGCCAGTGGTGCGTATTGACCGCCTGCTGCGCCATATAAGCCAGCACGGCATAGGCACCGCCGAACGTTACGACCGCCAGCTTGGCAAAGAACAATCCGATCGACACCAGCACATGGCCTTTGCCAAGCACCACGGCGATCAGCGCCAGCGGGGCGAGCCAGATCACCAGCCAGGTTGCCACCGTCACCGCCGTCTGACGCGCCAAGGCCCCGCGCGGCGGCAAGGCAGGTGCATCGCCCATCGGCTTCAGCGCCAGCAACGCTGGGTTGCGCGCGGCGACGATACTGCCCACCAGCCCGGCCCCCAGCACGACGAGCGGAAACGGCAGGTTTAGCGCGAACAGAGCCAAGAACGATACGACCGCAATCACCCGCTTGAGCCCGGTGTTCAACGCCCGCTTGCCGATGCGCAGCAGCGCCTGCACCACCAAGGCGACAACGGCGGCCTTGATTCCGCCAAACAGCGCCGCGAACCATGTCAGCCCGGCGGCGTGGACATACAGGACTGACAGCCCGAGAATGACCGCCGCGCCGGGCAAAACGAACAGCAATCCAGCCGCCAGCCCGCCGCGCAAGCCATGCAAGCGCCAGCCGATCCACGTCGCCAGTTGTTGCGCCTCTGGTCCCGGCAGCAAGTGGC
>JBDUBN010000175.1:0-5875 GCA_040004085.1 Novosphingobium sp. | reverse complement strand
GTTTCCGCCGAAGTCATTGACGCTGCACTGGCAACCGAAGTTGCACTTTTGGTGCGCGATCAGCGCCGTCTGGCCATCGCCCTCGCGCCGCGCGGTCCAGCGCTTGGCCTGCTGGTCCGGGCAATGCGACAAAGAGTCTATGCAGGTCGCGACGGTGCGCTGAGCCTGCTGCGGGATGTCTGGGGACTGGTGCGGGGCCGATCATGAGCGATCCCCAATCAGACCCAAAGTGGCCTCGCTCCATCCTGATCTATTCCTCGTCTGCCGCAGGAGGCATGCCGCATTATGCGCATTATCAGGCGCAGGAGCTGGCGCGGCGGGGCATTGCGGTGACCATGTTGTGCCGCCCGGATCACCCTTGGGCGGCATCCCCGACGAGCTATACCATGCTCCGTCGCTTGCCAGTTCCGCCGATCGGACGCGGGCTGGTCGCCAAGGCGCTGCGAGTGTGGTGCCACATCTGGGGGCATTTCGTGCTGCTCGGTGCGATCATGCAAATGCGGCCATCGGCGGTGCTGTTCGAGGAGAATACCGAGTATTTCGCCGCGATCTGGGCTTGGCCGCACATCCTGCTACGCTGGCTCGGCCTGCCCTATATCATCAACCTGCACGATCCGGTGCGCGCCTTGTGGTTCGGCCCGAGGTGGTTCGGGCGCTTGTCGCTATGGGCGGCCTATCGCGTCCTTAAGGGCGGTTTGATCCACGGCGAGCCGCCTGCGGGTGCGTATCTGCCGCGCTGGATGGTGACCGAAATCGTTCCGCACGGGCTGTTCGGCCACATGGCAGAGCGCGAGCCTCCGTTTGACCTGCGCGAGCGGCTCGGGATCGCGCCGGATGCGTTCGTGCTACTCTCCTTCGGCCACATCACCGACCGCAAGAACCAGCATTTGCTGGTAGAGGCCATGGCGCAAGTGCCGGGCGCGGTCTTGGTGATCGCCGGGCCACAGCCTTCAACCCGGCAGCGAGGCGCCGCGTTCTATCGCCAGCAAGCCGCGGCGCTGGGCTGCGCTGATCGCGTACACGTGATCGACCGCTTCATCCCAGATGACGAAGCCGCCGCCTGCTTTGCCGCTGCCGACGCCGCCGCGCTGACCTATGACCGCACCTTTGTGTCACAAAGCGGCGTGCTGCAACTGGCTGCGCAATGGAACCGCCCGGTGCTGGCGTCCGGCGGCGACGGCCCGTTGCGCGCGGCGGTGGAGGGCAGCGGGATCGGCATTTTTGTAGAACCTGACAGCACGGCGGCCATCGTCAGCGGCCTGCAAAGCCTTATGGCCTCGCCCCCACCCGACCCGGCGCGCTTCGCGGCGTTTCGCGAATCGGCTTCGTGGGAGGCGAATGTTGATGGGATGTTGCGGTTGTTGCGGCGGGTGAAGGGGTTGGGCTGAAGGAAGGAGGGTTTCGCGCAGAGACGCGGAGGAAGCAGAGGACGCAGAGAGCCTATCCGCTCCGCAGGCTCTTTCATTCCAAGGTTGCAGATTCATTCCAAGGTTGCAGGCACAGGGCGCTCCGCGCGAGAAAGCGCAGCACCTCTGCGGCTCTTTTTCTCCTCCGCGTCTCTGCGCGAAACCCTTCTTAACCCTAACGCCGGTCGCGGAAGAATCCGCGCAGCAGAGCCGCCGCCTCCGCCTCGCCAATTCCGGGATAGACCTCCGGGCGGTGCAGGCACTGGGCTTGATCGAACACCCGCGCGCCGTGCTCCACCGCGCCACCCTTTGGATCGGGCGCGCCGTAATAAAGCCGCGCTATCCGCGCATGCGCTATGGCTCCGGCGCACATCGCGCAGGGTTCCAGCGTCACCCACAGCTCGCAGCCTTCCAATCGCTCTGACCCCAACGCCTGCGCCGCGCGGCGAATCGCCAGAAGTTCGGCATGCGCGGTGGGGTCATGCAGTGTGCGCGGCGCATTGTGAGCCGTGGCGATCACTTGGCCGCCGCGAATCACCACCGCGCCGACCGGCACTTCGCCCGCCGCAGCCGCCGATTCGGCCTCTGCCAGCGCAAGCGCCATCGGTTCGGGAAGCGGCCAGCGGGTCATCCGGGCCGCATTAGGCCTGAAAACATGCAATTGGAACCATGACATGCCCGGATTGCTTGACCACTGCGGGGCACTTGGGTATGCGCGCGCCTTCCCCGCTCTTGCGGCAACAACATTCAAGCGAGTTATCACATGTCCCGCATTTGCGAACTGACCGGCAAGGGCCGCATGACTGGCCACAACGTCAGCCACGCCAACAACAAGACCAAGCGCGTGTTCCTGCCTAACCTGCAGAACGTGACGCTGATGTCCGAAGCACTCGACCGCAGCATCAAGTTCCGCGTTTCGACGCACGGACTGCGCACGGTTGAGCATGTTGGCGGCCTCGACAACTGGCTGGTCAAAGTGGCCGACACCAAGCTTTCGCCAAACGCGCTCAAGGTAAAGCGCGAGCTGACCAAGAAGCTGGTCGCCGCCTGAACTTTTCGGCTCACGCGAGGCGCTGTCTGCGGATAAAAAGGCGCGCGGGTAATCCTGCGCGCCTTTTTGCGTGCCTTATAGTCGCGCCGGAACGAACAATAGCGGATCAAGCCGCGCCTCGTGCCATTTGAGCGCCCAGTGCAGATGCGGCCCGGTAGCGCGGCCGGTCATGCCGATCGCGCCAATGGCTTGTCCTTGCCGGACATGATCGCCAAGCCGCACCAGCAGCCGCGACGAATGCAGAAACGCGCTCGACAGGCCCATGCCGTGGTCGATCATCAGCAGGTTGCCTTCGAGCGTGAACGGTGACGGTGCCGCCAGAACCACCACGCCGTCGGCGGGCGCAACATAGGTCGCCCCCTGCCCGCCCGCGATATCAAGGCCTGAGTGATAACTGCCCGGCTGGCCGCGATAGATGCGCTGCGCGCCGAACTTGCCGGAAATCCGCCCCTGCACCGGCCAGATCATCGCCTGCCTCCAGCCCGCCGCGTCGGTAGTCATCGCCCGCGCCGCGCTAATTTGCGCGAGTTCGAGCGGGCGGATTCGCTGAAATTCGGCGTCGGGAAGGTTGGCCGGGCGAAACGGCGCGTCGACATTCTGGATGTCCCACTGGCGCGGGGCTATGGTGAAGCCGAATTCGGGCGGTTCGTGGCGAGTGGTGCAGCCGCCAGCGCTGGCGCACGTTCCCTTAAGATAGGCGACATTCCCGGCGTCGCGGTCAAAGCCCAAAAAGAATCCGCCCGCTGCATCAAGTGCGACCGGTGTGTCACCCAGTTGCAGGCCAATGATCTGACCTGGCCCGGTTCTGGGTCCGGTCAAGCGTCCCTTAAGCCAACCGCCCTGCGTCTGCTCGCCCGCGTCAATCGTAAGCCCGAAGTTGCCCCATGCGGTCGGCTGCATGGTGATCGCGCGCAGGGGCGAGTTCGTCAGACCCAGTGCAAGTCCGCCCGCCAGAATGCTGCGACGGCTTGCTCGCACAGGCTTCAGGCCTGCCCCAGCAACCGCCGGGTCGCGATTTCGCACGAGGCATAGGCTTCCTGCCGGTCAACGCTCCAATAGCGCAGCGCCTCCAGCATGACCGTTTCACCGCTCACCGCACAGATCACATGTTTGCCGGGCGACAAGACCCGGAAACCATTGGGTTCATAACGCAGTACAGCGGGGCGATCGGCGGTGGACATCAGCATGGCCATGAGTCTAGCCCAGCCCGCCCGTCAAAGCAATTTCGGCTGATCGGCGGCAGCATCTCGCCTTGGCGCGGGGCGCGGTTTGGGAGGGGCGGCAGCAGCGGGAGTGCCGGGCTCGGACGAATCACCCGCTAGCCTGACCGCAAGAACTCCGTCGTGGAATTTCAGGCCCAGCGCTCCCTCTTGCGCCGCCGCGGCCCGGCTGACCACAGTGAGGCCATCCGCACCCATAACCCGGACATAACCGCGCCGCAGCACGTTGTCGGGATTGAGCGAAACCATCAGCCGTGCGGTCGCAGCGAATCGGTCCTGCCCTGCCGCGATTCGCGCGGTGACCAGCGTAGGCGACAGGCGCAAAGTGGTGAGCCGCTGCCGCGCATGTCCCAATCGCGCGGCCAGCAGCGGCGCGGACAAGCGCGAGGCATCGCGCTGCAGCAAGACCCGCGCGCCCGCGATCCGGTCGGCCAAGCCGCGACGCAGGCGCTCGCCCAGATCGTCCAGCCGCTGCGCCGGGCTGGCCAGCAGCGCGGGAGCGGCGGGCAGACGCTGCGCCCGTGCCTCCAGCCGCTCGCGCCCCAAGGCGACTGGCCGCATCACCGCGCGGCGTTTGCGCAGGCCCAGTTCGGCCAGTTGGTTAAGCAGCTCCTCGCGCACCGGCACCGCCAGTTCGGCAGCCGCAGTCGGCGTCGGCGCGCGCAGATCGGCGGCAAAATCGGCCAGCGTGGTATCGGTTTCGTGGCCGACGGCGGAGATGATCGGAATGGTCGAGGCGGCGATGGCGCGCACCACGACTTCTTCATTGAACGACCACAGATCCTCGATCGAACCCCCTCCGCGCGCGACGATCACCAGATCGGGCCGAGGCACTGCGCCGTGTTCGGCCATGTCCGAGAACCCGCGCACGGCGGCGGCGATTTGCTCTGCCGAGCCCTGCCCCTGCACCATGACCGGCCAGACCAGCACGTGCGTGGGGAACCGGTCCGCCAGCCGGTGCAGGATGTCGCGAATCACCGCACCGGTGGGTGAGGTCACTACGCCGATCACGCGCGGCAGAAATGGCAGCGGGCGTTTGCGCGCCGAATCGAACAGGCCTTCCGCCTCGAGCCGCGCCCGCGTCTTGGCCAGGAGCGCCAGCAATGCGCCTTCGCCGGCGATCTCCATCCGGTCGATGACGATCTGATAGTTTGAACGCCCCGGATAGGTCGTCAGCTTGCCGGTGGCGATGACCTCGACGCCGTCTTCGGGCATGAAAGACAGTCGCTGGGCATTGCCGCGCCACATCACCCCGTCGAGCCGCGCGCCCTCGTCCTTCAGGCAGCAATAGAGATGGCCCGATGCGGCGCGTTTTACGCCTGATAGTTCGCCCTTCAGCCGTACAAAGCCGAATCGGTCCTCCACAGTACGCTTCAGCAACTGCGAAATCTCGGTGATCGTTAGCGGAGCAGCGTTGTCCCCGGCGACGTCCTTCGCTACCAGCCCGCCCATGCCGGTTTCATCGGTATCGGTTTCATCGGAATAAGGCGTAGGCGCGGTCATGAATATCCTGCTGCTGGGATCGGGCGGGCGCGAACATGCGCTGGCATGGAAGTTGGCGCAATCCGCTTTGCTGGCAAACAGTGGCAAACTTTTCGCTGCGCCGGGAAATCCGGGCATTGCGCAATATGCCGAACTGGTAACGCTCGATGCCACCGACCACAGTGCGGTCGCTGCGTTCTGCGACGAACAGCGCATTGGCCTGGTCGTGATTGGCCCCGAAGCACCGTTGGTTGACGGATTGGCCGACAGCTTGCGCAGCGCCGGGGTGCCGGTGTTCGGACCGAGCAAGGCGGCAGCCCAGCTTGAGGGCAGCAAGGCTTTCACCAAGGAACTGTGCCAGCGCCACAACATCCCCACCGCCGATTTCGTGCGCGTGCGCAGCGAGGATGAGGGGCTGGCGGCGCTCGATCGCTTCACCATTCCGGTCGTCGTCAAGGCCGACGGGCTGGCGGCGGGCAAAGGCGTGACCGTCGCCCTGACGCGCCACGAGGCAGAAGCCGCGATCCGCGACATTTTTGCCGGGCGATTCGGTGAGGCCGGGGCCGAAGCGGTGATCGAGGAGTTCATGGAGGGCGAGGAGGCCAGTTTCTTCGCGCTGACCGATGGGGCCACCATCGTGCCGTTCGGATCGGCGCAAGACCACAAGCGCGTCGGCGAGGGCGATACCGGCCCCAACACCGGCGGCATGGGCGCCT
>JBDUBN010000582.1:0-1776 GCA_040004085.1 Novosphingobium sp. | reverse complement strand
AGTAGCTTGGCCTGCAACTGTAATGGCATCTCGGCCACCTCGTCGAGCAGCAGTGTGCCGCCGTCGGCCGCGCGGAAAAAGCCTTCGCTGGTGCCCGTCGCGCCGGTGAATGCGCCCTTTTGGTGGCCAAACAGCATGGCCTCCAGCATGGTTTCGGGCATGGCGGCGCAGTTGACGGCGATGAAAGGTTTGTCGCGGCGCGGGCTGTGATCGTGGATGAAGCGGCTCAGCACTTCCTTGCCGGTACCGGTCGGGCCATTGATCAGCACCGGGATCTCGCTCGCCGCCAGCCGCTCGGCCAGCGCCAGCACTGACAGGCTTTCGGGATCGACGGCGATCGGCTTGCCCGCCGGCGTAGCGCAGGCAACCAGCGCGGCCAGCGCTGCCTCGCCGGTGGGGTCGGTATAGGTCAGCGCGTGGCGGCCGGTTCCGGGGCGGCGCAACAGCGAGGGGTGATCGCCGCGCGTCAGGCTGATCGCGGCGACGCCAGCCGGGAGCGACTGACTTTCCTGCGCGTCGGTAACCCTGACTGACTGCGATCCATGCTGACCGAGCACACCGAGCACGGCGGCGGCACGCTGCAACAGCGGTGCGTGGGCCTTTGCGGCAGCGGCGCTGTAATCCAGTGCGGTCATCGAATCTTCACCCTCACATTAACCATCCGGTAGACGGCTATTTGGCGCGCGAACGGCAAAGGCTTCGGTAATTTAAGGCCCAGATCAAATACCTACGGGGTTGTGCGTAGAAACGCCGCGCTGCCAAATCGTACGCGCAGACCACCCGGAAGCCGTCCGGCAAGAGTTTGCCGGGGGTGGCTTAACTTTGCCGCACCATTGCCGCTCTTTGGGGTGGCAGCCGAACCGGACCGTCCGGCGAAACACTGCTTCGGCACATTACACGGGAGTTAATCATGGCAGTTATCAATACCAACATCGGGGCCATGCGCGCCGCCAACGCCTCGAACAGCGCTGGCCAGATGCTTGGCCAGGCCCAGCTTCGCCTGTCGACCGGCAAGCGCATCAACACCGCCAAGGACGATGCCGCAGGTCTCGCGATCTCGACATCGATGACCGCGCAGATCAACGGCATGAACCAGGGCGTTCGCAACGCCAACGACGGCATCTCGCTGGCCCAGACGGCGGAAGGCGCGCTGAACGAAGTCACCAACATGCTGCAGCGCGTTCGTGAACTGGCCGTGCAATCGGCATCGGGCACCTATCAGGCGGCTGACCGCACCAACATGCAGTCCGAAGTGACCTCGCTGACGACGCAGCTTGCCAGCGTTCTGGGCAATACCCAGTTCAACGGCAACGCGCTGTTCTCGACCACGGCGGGTACCAACAAGACCTTTGCCATTCAGGCCGGCGCCAACAGCACAGACACCGTCACGCTGACCAGCACCGCTATCGATGGCACCAAGATCAGCGCCACCGCGCTTGACGTCACCACTGCTGCCAAGGCGACGACGACCATGGCCAACGTCGATCTGGCGCTGGCCGACGTTTCCGCCAGCAACGCCGGGTTCGGCGCTGGTGAATCGCAGCTCAGCTCGGCGGTCAACAACCTGACCTCGAACGCCACCAACCTGTCAGACGCGCGTTCGCGGATCGTGGACACCGACTATTCGGCGGAATCGACCGCGATGGCCAAAGCCCAGATCCTCAGCCAAGCCTCGACCGCGATGATCGCCCAAGCCAACCAGAACGCGCAGAACGTCCTGTCGCTGCTGCGCTAAGCGTAACGAATACCCACCGCACTCGATCCCCCCGAGTGCCT
>JBDUBN010000174.1:0-5891 GCA_040004085.1 Novosphingobium sp. | reverse complement strand
CCGCCGACGCGCCGAGTTCTTCCTCGATGCGGATCAACTGATTGTACTTGGCCAACCGGTCCGACCGGGCAAGGCTGCCGGTCTTGATCTGACCGCAGTTGGTAGCGACCGCCAGATCGGCAATCGTCGCGTCTTCGGTCTCACCCGAACGGTGCGACATCACGGCGGTGTAGCCATTGCGCTGGGCGATTGACACGGCTTCCAGCGTTTCGGTCAGGGTGCCGATCTGGTTGACCTTCACCAGCAGCGAATTGGCCAGTCCCATGCCAATGCCCATGGTCAGGCGCTTGGGATTGGTGACGAACAGATCGTCGCCGACCAATTGCACTGTCTTGCCGATCTTGGCCGTCAGCGCAGCCCAGCCTTCGAAATCATCCTCCCCCATGCCGTCTTCGATCGAACGGATCGGATAGGACGCTGCCAGATCGGCCAGATAATCGGACATCTGCAGCGGGGTCAGGCTCAATCCCTCGCCGCTGATTTCATATTTGCCGTTCTTGAAGAACTCGGTCGCGGCGCAATCGAGCGCGATGGACACTTCCTCGCCTGGCTTGAACCCGGCCTTCTCAATCGATGCCATCACGAAATCGAGCGCCGCGCGGGTGCTGGCGAGATTTGGGGCAAAGCCGCCCTCGTCGCCAACCGCTGTCGCCAGGCCCTTTTCATGCAGACCCTTTTTCAGGGTGTGGAAAATTTCCGAGCCCCAACGCACTGCCTCGGCAAGGCTGGATGCGCCTTGTGGAACGATCATGAATTCCTGAAAATCGATGGGATTATCAGCGTGTTCGCCGCCGTTGATGATGTTCATCATCGGCACCGGCAGGACATGCGCGCCAACGCCGCCGATGTATGAATACAGCGGCAATCCCCGCGCATCCGCAGCGGCCTTGGCCACGGCCAGACTGACACCGAGGATTGAATTGGCGCCCAGACGTGCCTTGTTCTCGGTGCCGTCCAGTTCGATCATCAGCATGTCGATGTCGCGCTGGTCTTCAGCGTCATAGCCCAGCAGAGCCTCGGAAATCTCGCCATTCACGGCCTTGACCGCGTTCAGCACACCCTTGCCGAGGAAGCGGGACTTGTCGCCGTCGCGCAGTTCAACGGCTTCGTGCGCGCCGGTCGATGCGCCCGATGGCACGGCGGCGCGGCCAAAGCTGCCGTCTTCCAGCAGAACGTCGACTTCGACAGTGGGGTTACCCCGGCTGTCCATGATTTCGCGGCCGTGGATATCAATGATTGCGGTCATTGCGGGTTAATCTCCATATTGGAAAAACTGTTGGACGGTTTGGCAGTCAGGTTTGCCGCGCTACTAGGCGGCGGGAACTTGGCAGGCAAGCCGGATTGCAGCATCTTGTTTCGGGACAATTGTGAACCATTTTGCTATAGGCGCGTTTAGCCTGTTCGACCTGCCAGGCGGGACCAGCCTGGCCGGTCTTTCCCAATGCAATATCTTGGCCCAATGCAATATCTTGGCTTGAAGGAATCCGGACCATGACTGATACGACCCGTACGACAAAGCCCTTGGTTACCCCGATCGACCCGATTGACCCTGTCGCGCCGGGCGTTTCAGACATGGCCGAATCGAATGCCGGGGTGGCAAAGGAAAAGTTCTCCAAGGCCATGGACGAAGCGCGTCAGGGTGCCGCAGCTCTAGGCAAGCAGGCGCAGGAAAACGCCGGTGCCTATCGCGACAAGATCGCCGAAACCAGCGAAGCGTGGAAGAGCGACGCCAAGGCCTATGCTGAACAAGCCAAGGAACGCGCCGCCGCCATGGCCGAGGACGGCAAGGTTCGCGCCAGCGAGGCGATTTCCGGGCTTGGCAAGATCGTCTCTGACACCGCCGAGACTATCGACGAAAAGCTGGGGCCGAAATACGGCGACTATGCCCGCACCGCCGCCCGCTCCATTCAGGAAACCGCCGCCAAGATCGAGGCAAAGGACTTGGGTGAACTGGGCAACGATGCTCGCGAAGTGATCAAAAAGAGCCCGGCGGTGGCGCTGGGTGTCGCAGCTGTGGTCGGCTTCATGTTCGCCCGCATGTTCAAGGGTAGCAGCAGCAGCGAAGACTGATCGCAGCGTCATGCACGGCCAGTCTGACTTCGATCGACCCGAAGCCCTGCCGCTGTTCGATGAACTGCGGCAGATTGGCGAGGACGCGCGGACTTATGCGGAGGCCGAGCTGGCCTTCCAGAAGAGCCGCGCGGCCGTGGCGGCGGCGGGAACGCGCGACGTTGCCTTGCTGGGCCTCGCCGGGTTCGTGCTGATGGTGTTTGCGCTGGTCGGGCTGACGGTGGGCGCTTTGCTGGCCCTTACCCCCGCGCTGGGGGCTTTGGGCGCGACCGGAGTCGTCGTCGGCCTACTGGTCTTGGTTGCGCTGATTTGCCTGTGGTCTGCGCTGAAACGCTGGCGGGCCATGAAGGCGATTCTCGCAGGTGCGAAGGACGCGGCATGACTGAAACTGCCGAACGCTTCAAACAGGACTGCGCACTGCGGAACGAGGCTCGCGCGCTGCTGAGTGCACGCTATGCGCACTTTAAGTCGGGATTGAATGCACGCTCCATTGGCGAGCGGGTGAAGGATCAGGCGCTGATCAAGGCCAAGGAAGTTGCCATCGAGGCAACCGAAGTGGCCAATGACAGCCGGGGCGTGGTGGTCGGGACTGCCGCACTGCTGCTGGGCTGGGCCTTCCGCAAGCCCCTGATCGCCAAGGCTCGCGAGGCATGGCCGGAACTTGTTACCAACTTACAGGAACTTAGCGCGAAATTTTCGAAGGAGAGGCCAAGTGAATGAAGCTGACCAGCGCCGCGAGAACCTTCGCGAGAAGATAGCGCATTCGCGTGAAAGCCTGATTGCCCACCCGGTTCCGGAAACCGAACCGCCCGAGGGCTTTGTTGCACTGGCGATGGAATATCCGTTCGCAGCAATTGCTGGCGGGCTGACAATCGGCTTACTCGCCGGTTCATTCCTGCCGCGCGGTCTGGGCCGCAGCTTTGCGCGCGGAGCCGTTACCGCGGCGTTGACAGCCGGGAGCATTGGCCGCAACTATGGCTTGCAAGCGCTTGGAACCGTTGGTGAAGCCGGACACGAGGGGCGGCAGAAGCTGGGCGAACTGAGCACCTCCGTTGCCGCAAAAGGCAAACGCGCGATCCGTTCCACTGAAGAGCAGACCCGCAAGGGTCGCGAACTGGGCCTTAGATTAGTCGGCGAAGCCATTAAATTCGCGTCGACTTTAAAACATTGAACCTTGGCTGTTCGCAGTTGCAGCGTTAGAGCGGCCTTTCCTCTCCCCAGGAAAGAACACTTACCGATGCAGAAACTCCACCTGGTAATGGGCGGACGGGTTACCGATCCGCAAGGCCTTGAATTTACCGACCTGAATGCCGTTGATCTGGTCGGCGTATACGGCAATTACGCCGACGCGGAAACCGCCTGGCGCAGCAAGGCGCGCGGGACGATTGACGATGCGGAAATGCGCTATGTCATCGTCCATCTGCACCGGTTGATCGATCCCGCTCACCCTGAGGTTTGATTAAGGAAGCGACGGGGCCTCAACCCCGTCGCGGAATGTCAGATAAATTCGATCTTCTCAACACCATAGCAGCGGTCACCCGACGGCACGGTCACCTCGATATCCTCGCCTACGCGGCGGCCAATCAACGCACGGCCGAGCGGTGAATTATAGCTGATCCGGCCAATCCGCGCGTCGGCCTCATACGGCCCGACGATCTGATAGCGCACCGGCTTGTCATCATCGTCAAGCAGGCTGACGGTCGCGCCAAAAATGATGCGATCACCGGAAAGCGTCGATGGATCAATGATCTGCGCGCGGCTGACCCGGTCTTCAAGGTCGCCAATCGAAGCTTCAACCTGACCCTGACGTTCCTTTGCCGCATGGTACTCGGCGTTTTCCGACAAGTCTCCGTGGGCGCGAGCTTCCTCGATCGCGTCAACGATCAGCGGCCGCTCTTCGCGCAGCGCCTTCAACTCGGCGATCAGGCGTTCATAGCCCTCGGCCAGCATTGGCAGCTTTTCGACACTTGCCATCCCAGTACAAACTCCTGCCTGTTGCGCTCACCCCAAAGGACTAACTCGCCGTCCCGTTCCAACGCGGAACAGGGGTGAATAAGCCCTCGATGACGAGGAAACGCGCGATTTGATTCAGCTATAATAGTCTTGCAACGAGCGCACTTCAAGCTGTGTCCCGTTCATCGCCTCAATCGCCTGCGACACCGCCAGCGACGCCGCCGCCGTGGTGAAGTACGGTACCTTGCCATAAAGCGCCGCGGTGCGGATCGATTGCGAGTCCTTCAGGCTCTGCCAGCCCTCGGTGGTGTTGAAGATCATCGCCACGTCGCCATCGACAATCCGGTCAACGATATGCGGACGCCCTTCGGCCACCTTGTTGACCAGTTCCACCGGCACCCCGGCTGCGGCCAGATAGCGCTGGGTGCCGCTGGTGGCGATCAGGCTGAATCCCAGCTTTACCAGCGTGCGAACGGCCTCAAGGATCATCGGCTTGTCACCGTCCTTGACCGATACGAACACCACACCGCCGGTTGGCAGGATGGTACCAGCGCCAAGCTGCGACTTGGCAAAAGCGGTGGCGAAATCGCGGTCGAGGCCCATGACTTCGCCGGTTGATTTCATTTCCGGCGACAGTATCGGATCGACGCCGGGGAAGCGGGCGAACGGGAATACCGCTTCCTTGACCGCGACCCATTCGAACTCGCGCCGAAATGGCGGGAATGTGGACAGCATTTCGCCTGCCATGACCCGAGCGGCGATCTTGGCAACTGGCTGACCGATGGCTTTCGCAACGAACGGCACGGTGCGGCTGGCGCGCGGGTTCACCTCGATCAGATAAACGTCGCCATCCTTGACCGCGAACTGGATGTTCATCAGCCCGACGACGCCGAGCGCCTTGGCGAGCAGTTCGGCCTGCCGCTCCATCTCGGCAATGATCGCGGGGGCCAGATTGTAGGGCGGCAGCGAACAAGCGCTGTCTCCTGAATGGATGCCGGCCTCCTCAATGTGCTGCATGACGCCGGCAACCACGACCTCAGTGCCATCGCACAGAGCATCGACATCGCATTCGATGGCATCGCGCAGATACTGGTCGATCAGCACCGGGCTATCGCCCGAAACCTGCACGGCGGTGGTGATGTAATCGTCAAGCTGCGCAATGCTGTCGACAATTTCCATCGCCCGACCGCCCAAGACATAGCTGGGCCGCATCAGCACCGGGAAACCGATGCGATTGGCCACGGCCACCGCCTCATCGCGGCTGCGGGCGATGCCGTTTCTCGGCTGCAGCAGGCCAAGATCGTTGACCAGCTTGGCAAAGCGCTCGCGGTCTTCGGCCAAGTCGATGGCATCCGGCGAAGTGCCGAGAATCGGAATGCCAGCATCCTCCAGCGCCTGCGCCAGCTTGAGCGGGGTCTGGCCGCCGAACTGGACGATCACGCCGACCAGTTCGCCGTTTTGCTGTTCGACGCGCAGGATTTCCAGCACGTCCTCAGCGGTCAGCGGCTCAAAATAGAGGCGGTCGGAGGTGTCATAATCAGTAGAAACCGTCTCCGGGTTGCAGTTGATCATGATCGTCTCATAACCGACCTCGGCCAGCGCGAAACAGGCGTGGACGCAGCAATAATCGAATTCGATCCCCTGCCCGATCCGGTTCGGCCCGCCGCCAAGGATTACCACCTTGCGGCGATCAGTGGGGGCGGATTCGTCCTCGGGCGCACCGAAGGTCGGCGCCTCATAGGTCGAGTACATGTACGGCGTGATCGCCTCAAACTCGGCGGCGCAGCTGTCGATGCGCTTGAACACGGGGAACACGCCCAGCTTGTGGCGCAGAGCGCGCACTTCGTCCTCGCTGGTGGCCCCGGCCA
>JBDUBN010000581.1:0-1781 GCA_040004085.1 Novosphingobium sp. | reverse complement strand
CGCCTTCACGCTCAAGCACGCGCAGAATCGCAATCGCATTGGCCATGATCGCGGGCTGAGCGTTTTCGGTCAGCGTCAAAACGTCTTCCGGACCTTCGCGCATGATCCGGAACAGCTTTTGCCCGAGCGCGTCGTCGACTTCCTCAAACACTTCGCGCGCGTGAATGCTGGCGGCGGCGAGGTCGACGCCCATGCCGACTTTCTGACTGCCCTGCCCCGGAAAAACAAATGCACGCATCGAACTCTCCCTGATATCGCCGCGCCTCTAGGTTTACCCGGCGTTCCCGGCAAGCCCGAACGGCACGATGCGGTTATATGCATCGTGGCCGATGTCAGCCGCGCCGAGGAACGGAATGCCGTGCCGGTCACACCAATACTGGGCGATTTGTTCGACAGTGGCGCCAAATGGTCGGTCGTTTTCCGGCACATCACCCACCCGGCCAAGCCGCAGTCCTGCGATGTGGCCGAGGTGGGCCGTCGCATGGAAGAGCAGGCGATCAACCGCGTAAAGGTGCTCACTTACCTCCTCGACCATCACCACATGGCCGGTGAGGTCGGGCATCAACGGCGTGCCGCACAGCATGGCAAGCGTGGTGAGGTTGAAGGCCACGGTCGGGCGGTGATCCAGCGACGGTTCCAGCCCGCTGCGGTCGCCGCGAAACCAGTCTACCACCCGCCTCACCGCCGCCTCGCCACCTTCCCGGCGAATATCGGCTGGCATTGGCGCGTGAAGGGACTGCCCGATTCCAGCTCGGTACAGTCCGGCGAGCAGATATCCGGCGTCGGAATAGCCGAGGTATTCCTTGTCCTTGGCCGCCGATTCGAGCCGCGACACCGCCGCCTCCGCGATCCGGTTTGAGCCATAACCACCCCGCGCCAACCACACCGCGTCAAACGCTGGATCGTTCGCCAGTTCGACGAATGTGTTCAACCGCAATTCGTCCGGCCCGGCGAAATGCCCTTCGACCGCAAAACATTGCGGGTGAAAGTACAACTCAATCCCCGGACGTTCAAACGCCAGCGCCAAGACCCGTTCGGCATCCTCAAGGGAAAATGGGGCAGACGGTGCGCAGATGGCGATGCGGATCATGTGCCTGTCCTATCCGAGGTTGTATCCGCCGAAAAGGGCGCATACCGGGTGTGCATGACTTCGGCACTATCAGACCTCACCTCGCACCCCTGGTTCTTCTGCGGCATTGGCGGATCGGGCATGTTGCCCTTGGCGCTGATCCTGCGCGGGCATGGCGCCCAAATCGCCGGATCAGACCGCAGCCGGGACCAAGGCCGCATGCCGGAGAAGTTCGCCTGGCTCGAAAGTCTGGGCTTCACGCTTTATCCGCAAGACGGCAGCGGTGTCACGTCGCCGACGCAAACTTTGGTCGCCTCCGCTGCGGTTGAGGATACTGTACCCGAAATGGTCCGCGCCCGCGAATTGGGCTGCCCGCGCATGAGCCGGGCAGAATTGCTCGCTACATTGTTTAACGCCAGCCCCGCCGGAATCGCGATTGGCGGCACCAGCGGCAAATCGACGGTCACGGGCATGACCGGTTGGATCCTGACCGAGACTGGCCGCGACCCGACGATCATGAACGGCGCGGTGATGAAAAACTTCGTCAGCCCTGACGCGCCCTTCGCCAGCGCGCGGGTTGGTGCCGGAAATGTGTTTGTTTCCGAGGTCGATGAAAGCGACGGCTCGATTGCGCTTTACCGGCCCAGCGTCGCGGTACTCGGCAATGTCAGTCTGGATCACAAGAGCCTTGAGGAATTGCGCGATCTGTTCG
>JBDUBN010000580.1:0-1794 GCA_040004085.1 Novosphingobium sp. | reverse complement strand
GTGAAAGTGATGCAGACCGAAAGCGTCGGCGGCACCGTGGTGCTCGAAGGCGAGACGTTTGATGAGGCGTCGGAGCATGCACGGCGGCTGGAACAGGAACTGGGCCTCGCTTTCGTGCACCCGTTCGACGATCCGCACGTGGCGGCGGGGCAGGGGACTGTCGCGCTGGAAATGCTGGAGGACGTTCCCGAACTCGATATGCTGGCAATCCCCGTCGGCGGCGGCGGACTGGCATCGGGTATGGGCACTGCTGCCCGCGCGATCAAGCCGGACATTGGCCTGATCGGCGTGGAAGCACAGCTTTTCCCATCGATGTATAACCTGCTGAAAGGCGCGCACGAGCCGATTGGCGGCGATACGCTGGCCGAGGGTATCGCGGTTTATGAGCCCGGCAAGTTCACCTCCAAGGTACTCGAAGGGCTGCTCGACGATTTCGTGCTGGTCAGCGAGTCGCAGATGGAAACCGCGCTGGCGCTGCTGGTGCAGATCGAAAAGACCGTCGTCGAAGGCGCGGGCGCAGCTGGCCTTGCGGCGTTGCTGGCGCATCCGGACAAGTTCGCCGGGCGCAAGGTTGGCATCGTACTGTCGGGCGGCAACATTGACACGCGCCTGCTCGCCAATGTGCTGCTGCGCGATCTCGCGCGTTCTGGCCGCCTCGCGCGGCTGCGGCTGACCTTGCAGGATCGCCCCGGCGCGCTGTTCAAGGTGATCAAGGAATTTGACGCGCACAACGTCAACATCATCGAAATCTGGCATCAGCGCATCTTCACCCACTTGCCCGCCAAGGGCCTGATCACCGACATCGAATGCGAAGCGCGCGATCGCGAACAGCTTGACGGACTGGTCGCCGGGCTGCGGGCCAAGGGCTATGACGTCAGCCAAGTCGAGATTAACTGAGAAAACGGCGTGCTACGGGCGAGAGTCGGTGCAAAATAATCGCAAATCGACGCTTATTCTTGGTTAAAGCACTTTTACCCTTCGCACATCGCGGGCATAATGCCGCCAGAACCCGCGTATGGTGCGCAGGGAATTGGGTAGAGGGAAACGATACTTCGTGAACGCGCCCGTCCGTTTCCCCCGGTTCTTTGTCACCAGCCCCGGCCCGTGCCCCTATCTGCCGGGCAAGAGCGAGCGCAAGGTGTTTACCGAGCTTAAGGGGCCGAACGCCGATGCGCTGAACGACGCGCTGGGCCGGATCGGTTTCCGCCGCAGCCAGACGGTGGCCTATCGCCCGTCATGCCTGGAATGCTCGGCCTGCATATCGGTGCGGGTTTTGGCGGCAGAGTTCCGCGCTTCGACCACCCAGCGCCGCAACCTGAAACGCAACGCCGATATCATCGCCACCGAATGCCAGCCATGGTCGACCGGCGAGCAATACGAACTGCTGCGCCGCTACCTCACCTCGCGCCATCCCGGCGGCGGCATGGCGGCGATGGATGAGAGCGATTTTGCCGACATGGTCGAGCATACGCCGGTCACGAGCGCGCTGATTGAATACCGCGAGCCTTCGCTCGATGGCTTTACCCCCGGTCGCCTGATCGGCGCCTGTCTGACTGACCGGCAGGGCGATGGCTTGTCGATGATCTACAGCTTCTACGATCCGGACTCGACGCGCGAAGGGCTGGGCAATTTCATCATCCTCGACCACATCCGCCGTGCCGCTGCGGCGTGGCTGCCGTTCGTGTACCTCGGCTATTGGGTCGAAGGATCGGCGCGCATGCAATACAAGGTACGCTACCGCCCGCTGGAAAAACTGACCCGCACCGGCTGGGAACGCATCAGCGACGAAGACCA
>JBDUBN010000173.1:0-5948 GCA_040004085.1 Novosphingobium sp. | reverse complement strand
ATTTTAGGAATGGCCTCACCCCCGGCTGGCGAACAATTCCGGATCGAGAGCCAGTTCGCCCAGCCGCTTGCGCAGGGTATTCCTGTTGATGCCCAGCACCTGTGCCGCACGCAGTTGGTTGCCCCCGGTACCGCGCAGGACTTCGGCGAACAGCGGACGTTCAAACGCCGCCAGCGCGGCGTCGTAGACCATGCCGGGGCGCGGTGCTTCGGCTTGCAGCCAGCGGGTCACGGCGGCGTCGAGCGTCAACCCCGCCCCTGCCGCCTCAAGGCCGCTGTCGTTCGATTGCTGCGTCAGCAACGGGGCCAGCGCAGCGGCGTCGACCGTGTCCTCACGCGCCAGTAGCGCCATGCGATAGACGAAATTGCGTAGTTCGCGCACGTTGCCGCGCCACGGCTGGCGGCCTAGCAGTTCCACTGCATCGTCGGTCAACTGGCGGCGCGGCAGTCCTTCCCCGGCGGCCAGCTGCAGAAAATGCCGGGCCAGTGCCTCGATATCGTCGGCCCGCTCGCGAAGGGGCGGCAGGGTGATCGGCACGACGTTGAGCCGGTAGAACAGGTCTTCGCGGAACTGACCGGCGGCGATCATCGGCTCCAGATCCTTGTTGGTGGCGGCCACGATGCGCACATCCACCTTGATCTCATCACGCCCGCCCACGCGCCGTACGCTGCCCGATTGTAGCGCACGCAGCAGCCGGGTTTGCGCCTGCATCGGCATATCGCCGATTTCGTCGAGGAACAGCGTGCCGCCGTTGGCCTGTTCAAACTTGCCGATATGCCGCGCGACCGCGCCGGTAAACGCGCCGCGTTCATGGCCGAACAGTTCGCTTTCAATTAGCTCGGCGGGGATCGCGGCGGTGTTGACGGCCACGAAAGGCCCGTCCTGCCGCGCGCCAAGTTGATGGATCGCCTCGGCCACCAGTTCCTTGCCGGTGCCCGATTCGCCGAGGATCAGCACCGTCAGATCGTTGCGCAGCACGCGGGTGATCATCCGGTAGACCACCTGCATCGCCGCAGACCGTCCGACCAAAGGCAAGCCCGCGCCCGCCGGTTCATCGCTGGCTTCCTCCGCCCCGCCTTTGGTCGAACCGGCGGCCTGCCGCACGGTGCGGGCCAGTTCCTCGATGTCGAACGGCTTGGGAAAGTATTCAAACGCGCCATTATCGGTCGCTCGCACGGCGGTATCCAGCGTATTGCGCGCCGACAGGATGATAAACGGCATGTTTGGATTTTGCTGGCGAATGCGCGGCAGGCTTTCGATGCCGTCGCCGTCCGTCAACATGACATCGGTGACCAGCACGCGGAATTGTCGTTCGGACAGTAGCCGGTCGCGCTGCGCCACGCTGTCGCAGCGGGTGACCTTGAAGCCATCCGATTCGAGCGCCGCCGTGATGACGATGGCGATGGATTCGTCGTCCTCGACCAGAAGCACGTTCATGCCTTTTTGCTCCTGTTTGCAGTCTTGGTGGCAGGTGCCAGTGGCAAGTGGATGCGGAAATGCGTCCAGCCGCCGGTTTCATCGCGCTCGTGGGTAATCCGCCCGCTCATGTCGCGCACCAGTTTGCGAACCAGCGCGAGGCCCAGCCCCTGCCCGGATTTCTTGGTGGTGACGAAGGGCTCAAAAATGTGGTCGCGCATCGCCGGATCGACGCCAGGACCGTTGTCGCTGACGCGCAGTTCGATCGGCAGACGCACAGCCTTGCCAGAGGCGACCGCGTGCAATTGCAGCCCACTGGAAAAGCGCGTCTGGACGATGACGCGCGGCTTCGGTTCTCCGCTGCAAGCCTCGGCAGCGTTGGACAGCAGGTTGATCAGCACCTGCACCAACCCGTCCGGGCTGCCCAGCACATCGGGCAGCGAGGGATCGAATTCCTCCTGAATGCGCGGCGCCTTGCCAGCAGCGTCCAGCACTAATCGGGCGCGGCGCACGGCTTCGTGCAGGTTGCACGGCGAGACAGGCTCGACGGTACGGCGGCTGAGCGTCTGCATTTCATCAATCAGCTTGGCAACGCGGTCAACCTCGTCGGTGATCAGGCTGGTCAGCGCGCGGTCCTTGTCGCTCACCTTGCGGGCGAGCAATTGTGCCGCGCCGCGGATCCCCGCCAGCGGGTTCTTGATCTCGTGCGCGAGGATTTCGGGCGCGCGCAGCACCGAATCCTCATGCTCGCCGGGGTCTTCGCCCAAAGCCTCGGCGGCGCTGGCATCCTGCAGCGAGACTACCATCCAACCCGGTGCGTCTGTCACAGGCGAAGCGGTAACGTCGAGTCGGCGGGGGCCGACGCCGGGTAAATGTGTGCCAATGTCGCGCGCAGAAATCGGCGCGTCGCCCTCGCTGATGCGTTTGAGCAGGCGCTGTTCGTCAAACTGGATGGCATCGGTCAGCCGCTTGCCTTCCAGCCGCCGTAAGCTTTGCCCCAAGAGCTGTTCCGCCGCCGGGTTGACGTGCGAAATCCGTTGCCCCGGCCCAATCAGCAGCACCGCAACCGTCAGGCTGGCGAGTTGCCGCTGCGCATCGGGCGAATCCGGCATCTGGGTCAGGCCGCGCGGCGTTGCAGGAAGGGACCGTAGAATTCCTGAAGTTGGCGAACAACTTCATCGGCTTGGTCGACAAAGTTCACCTTGTTGCGGAACTCGGCCGAACCGGGCAGTCCCTTGGTGTACCAACCGAGATGTTTACGCGCCATTTTGACGCCGGTATCCTCGCCGTAATGCACCAGCATCGCGGCGTAATGTTCCAGGATCAGCGCCAACTGCGTGTCCATGTCCGGGTCTGGCAGGCTAACGCCAGTGCGCCACCAGTGCATCACCTGCCCCAGCAGCCACGGCTTGCCGTAAGCCCCGCGACCGATCATCAGCCCGTCAGCGCCAGATTGTTCAAGCGCCATAGCCGCGTCGGCGATGCCGCAGATGTCGCCGTTGACGATGACCGGGACTGACACAGCGTCCTTCACCTTGCGCACAAAAGCCCAGTCAGCCTCGCCCCGGTACATCTGATTGCGGGTGCGGCCGTGGACGGTGATGAGCTTGGCACCCAGATCTTCGGCGATATGCGCGAGTTCAGGCGCGTTCAGGCTATCAACGCACCAGCCCATGCGCATCTTGACCGTGACCGGCACGTCGACCGCCTTGACGGTGGCCTCAATCAACCGGGCGGCCAGCGGCAGGTCGCGCATCAAGGCCGATCCGGCGTCGCCATTGACGACCTTTTTGACCGGGCAGCCCATGTTGATGTCGATAATCGCCGCGCCGCGATCGGCGTTGAGCTTGGCGGCCTCGGCCATTTCGCGCGGTTCGCAGCCCGCGAGTTGGAGCGACACCGGCTCTTCCACCTGATCCCACGCCGCCTTTTGCAACGACTGGCGGGTCTCGCGGATCATTGCCGGGCTGGCGATCATCTCGGTCACATTAAGGCCCGAGCCATAACGCCGCACCAGCTTGCGGAACGGCATATCGGTCACGCCGGTCATCGGCGCGAGGACGACAGGGCAGTCGATGACCAGCGGTCCGATCGAAATCGGGCGCAGTGGCGGGGGAGCGGGAAGCGGGGTCATAGTTGCGTGCCTAAAATTTGGGCAGCTCTTAGTGGATTGCCGAGCGGGCAGCAAGGGCTTAACGGCGCGAGGGACTATGCCAGACGGTTCTCCCCCTTACGCGCGCGTTGCAGCGGTGGTCGTAGCCGCCGGAGCAGGCCTGCGCGCCGGACAGCCCTTGCCCAAGCAGTTCGCCCCGTGGCGTGGCAAGCCGGTGGTGCGGCACTCGGTCGAGGCGCTGGCAAATGCTGGGATTGCGCCGATAATGGTGTGTATTCCTGAAGGTGCGGACGTTGTTGCGGCTGAGGCTTTGGGCGGGCTGGACGTGCGCTTCATTACTGGTGGAGCGACCCGGCAGGGCTCAGTGCTGGCAGGTCTGGAGGCGCTGGAATCAGCCGCACCTGAACTCGTACTGATCCACGACGCCGCGCGTCCGGTGTTGCCGTCGGCAGTGATTGATCGACTCGTGGCGGCTTTGGACCAGCATCCGGGCGCGATTCCGGTTTTGCCAGTGGTTGATAGCCTTGCCCATGGCGCCGACGGGCTGATGGGCGATCCCGCAGACCGGGCAACGCTTCGCCGGGTGCAGACACCGCAAGCCTTCCGCTTCGCCGACATCCTCGCCGCGCATCGTTCCTGGACCGGCGCGGATTCGGCAGGCGACGATGCGCAAGTGGCGCAAGCTGCCGGGCTGGCGGTAGCTTTGGTCGACGGGGACGAAGCCTTGCACAAGCTTACATACGCCGCCGATTTCACCCCGGCCATGCCCGCCTTCCGCATCGGCACGGGCTATGATGTCCACCAACTGGCGACCGGCGAAGACCTGTGGCTGTGCGGAGTAAAGATTGAACACACCCACGGCCTCGCCGGGCACAGCGATGCTGACGTCGCGATTCATGCACTGGTCGACGCTTTGCTCGGCGCGATATCAGCGGGCGATATCGGGCAGCATTTCCCGCCCAGCGACCCGCAATGGCGCGGCGCGGAATCGGCGGTTTTCCTGCGCCACGCCGCCTCTCTGGTCGCCGAAGCGGGCTATGCCATTGGTAATGCCGACCTCACCATAATCTGCGAAGCACCCAAGATCGGCCCGCACCGTGCAGCCATGCGCGAGCGGCTTGCCGCAATGCTTGGCGTTGACATCGCCGCCGTGAGCGTCAAGGCCACGACTACTGAAGGACTCGGGGCCATGGGCCGCCGCGAAGGCATTGCCGCTCAGGTGGTGGTTGGCCTGTTCCGAAACTGACCGGGAATCGAATCGATGCGCACTTTTGTCTTGTTCGCCGCCGCCGCGCTGATCGCCGCGCCGCAAATCGCCGCTGCCGCCGAACCGGCCTGCCTGACCCCGCGTGAGGTGTCGGCTGTCACTGCTTTCGCGCTCCCCGGCCTGATCACCGCCACCGCCCAGCGCTGCGCGACGACCCTGCCCGCTGGCGCTTTCCTGCGTACCAACGGCCAGCAAATGGCTCAGCGCTATGCGCTGCGCAAACCGGCGGCATGGCCCGAGACCAAGGCCGCGCTGATCAAACTGAGCAGCGGCACCAATGATCAGGCGGCGAACCTGTTCAAAACCCTGCCCGATGACACGCTCCAGCAATTGGCCGATACGATGGTTTCGGGCGTCGTTTCCGACAAGATCCCGGCAAGCCGCTGTGATACGATCAATCAGGTGATCGCGCTTCTGTCGCCATTGCCGCCAGAGAACACCGCCGAACTGATCGCATTGACCGTGGGCCTTGTCTCCAAGGGAGACACACCCAAACTTGGCAAGCTCGCCATCTGCAAGGCTTGAATTTTATGCCTGAATCCCTGTTGCCCCGCGAAATCGTCGAACTAGCGCAGCGGGTTGTTGCGGAAAACATTGCCGCCGGGCGCACCGTGGTGCTGGCGGAAAGCTGCACTGGCGGGCTGGTCTCGGCAGCGTTGACCGAGATTGCCGGGTCGTCGGCGATGCTCGACCGTGGCTTTGTGACCTATTCGAACGAGGCCAAGCAGGAAATGCTGGGCGTACCGGGGGATATTATCGATACCTTTGGCGCGGTATCGGTAGCTTGTGCCTGGGCCATGGCGCAAGGCGCATTGAAGCGGAGCGGCGCGGACGTGGCGGTGGCGATCAGCGGCATTGCCGGTCCTGACGGCGGCACCGATCAAAAGCCAGTCGGAACCGTGGTGTTCGCCCGCGCCATTCGCGGCGTGGAAGATGCTGACGCCGAGGAAAAGCGCTTTGCCGACACCACCCGCGCCGGGGTTCGCCTTCAGGCGGCGCTGGTGGCACTGGAATTGCTACTGCCATAATACCAACCTGCGGTGATCCTGACCTATGAGGACGGTTTCTGGTGGTTCTCGGCAAGAAGCGTCCGAAGTTACGATGTGCTGCATCGTTACGAGGGCGCGCCGCAGTCCGAGGGCCACCAGAAAC
>JBDUBN010000579.1:0-1795 GCA_040004085.1 Novosphingobium sp. | reverse complement strand
TGATGGCCGGTGGATTGACCGCGCTTTACTCGCTCGAACCGGAACCCAAACACCAAAAAGGACAAAATCACATGTCAAGCGAACTCAACTGGATGTTTTCCACCATGCCGCGGCTTGTCGCCGAGGCCGGCAACGGTGGCGATGTGGCGCAAGTGCGGCGCGCGTTCGACCGCTTCCTTGATAAGCTACGCGCTGCGTCAGAACTGATCGACCGGCCGGGGATGCCTGCCGACGCAATCAGTCGCGCCGACGGGTTTCGCAATATCCTGATCACCCTCCATTTCGCGATGGACCGCGTGCTCGGCGAGGCCAGCCCGCACGCGCCGGCGTTGGGACAGGTCTGGCCGGTCCACCTGTTTGACTGGGGCGGCGCCTCGCCCGATTCCGCCTACCGGTCGATGGCAGTGACGGGCGGGATCACCTACCGCATCACTGCCAGATTCGGGAACGCTCCGTCGACATCACTGCAGTTCTTCGACGGCCAGGACATCTGCCTCACGCTGACCCCCGACCAGTTCGCCCAGACCGCAGAGGGTGCCGAGGTCCATGTCGGCGGACCGCCGCGCGACGGCGCGTGGTTCCCGCTGCCCGACGGCGTTACCAGCGCGCTGCTGCGCGAATTCTTCGCCGACTGGGAGACCGCCGAACGTTCGCAGATAGAGGTTGAGGCGCTTGGTGTGTCGGCCGACAACTGGCCGCAAATGAGCCCGGACCGCGTCGCTCACGAACTGGACGCCATCGGGGAGTGGGTCGAACTGACCGCCCGGTTCTGGGCCGACCTGCTGACGTCCGGATATGACGCGCAGCCCAACGGCTTCACCGAATACCTGATTCGCGATCAAGGCGTACCAGCCATTGCATGGGGTTATTTCAACGTGCCGGCCGGCCATGCCTGGATCATGGAGATGCCTGCCCCCGACACCCCGTTCTGGAGCGTGCAACCAGGCACGATCTGGTGGCGTACGCTCGATTTCGTGAACCGGCACAGCAGCCTCAACAATGCGCAGGCAACCATCGACGAGGACGGTTTTTTTCGCGCCGTCTTCTCGCACGAGGACCCTGGCATCGCCAACTGGATCGACCTTCAGGGCATCGAACGCGGCGCGGCGCTGATCCGCGTCGCCCTGCCGCCAGCCAGCCTCATCGCACCGCAGGGACGCCTCGTCCCGATTGGCGAGGTTCAGCAGGCCTTGCCCAAGACGGCGCGCATCGATCCAGCCGAACGGGAACGTCTGATCGGTGAACGTCGCCGCCAGATGAGACGGTTGCTGCTACGCTGATGGCCATGCGCCGCACGCGGCGTCTGCAGCCGGGCGCCGCTTGACGCCTAGTGACCCGAATCTGAAGTTCGGCGCATAATGCCGATAGCCTGGAACGAACTTCAGATTCACAAGGGTCACTAGCAACTATATGATTCTAGTGTGGTTTAGAGATTTGAAATTCGCTCAGTGCCCGGCTGCTTGATGTGGCGAATTTTAAATCCACCACACTAGGTGTTTAGTCGCGGCAGCCAGCCGGTCCACCATTGCGTGATGCTGCCGCTAACCCAAGTCAGGCCTGACGCCGAACAGCGGCTTCAGGCCGCAGCGCGCAGGCGGGCCACAGCCCGCGCATGCTGGCCCAGCCCGCCCAACTCTCACTGAAGCGCGGGCAGCTGCATTGTCCATACGTGGAGCGGGTATTCCCAGGTAAAGCCCATCGCCCAGTGCATTTGATGACATTCCCTGAACACCACGGGCGCCGCGACCATGGCATGGGTCACCGCGATGGCAGCACGCTGCCGATCATCAGGGAA
>JBDUBN010000172.1:0-5972 GCA_040004085.1 Novosphingobium sp. | reverse complement strand
CACTGCAACCTCTACAGCTATGTCGAGCATGACTGCGTGATCGGCGATTTCGTCACTTTCGCCCCCGCCGTGCGCTGCAACGGCAATGTGCGCATCGGTGACGGTGCCTACATCGGCTCGAACGCGGTGATTCGGCAGGGGATTACCATTGGCGAAGGCGCAGTTGTCGGTATGGGTGCAGTGGTGATTCGGGACGTGCCGACGGGCGCAACCGTCGTCGGCAATCCGGCGCGGGTGTTGCGGGGTTAACCCGCCGCCTGTTCCAGCACACTGACCACCGATGCGATGATCCGGTCGATATCCTCATCGCTCAGCGTCGGGTGGGTAAGAAACATCAGGCTCGTCGCCCCCAGTTCCTGCGCGATGGGCAACGGAGCTTCAGGCCGCCAGCCAGTGCTATCAAACGCCTTTTCCAGATAGACTTCCGAGCAACTGCCATGCAGCAACGGCACGCCCAGAGCGGATACTTCGGCGACTATCCGATCACGGCTCCAGCCCGGTTTCAGCCCTTCTGGCTGGACATAGGCATAGAACCGATACCACGCATGAGTCAGCCCCTCACCCGGCATCGGCACGCGCACCGCTGATGCAAACGGGGCCAAGGCAGCGGCATAGCGGCGGGCGATCACATCGCGCCGCACCGTCCACTCGGCCATGCGGCGAAGTTGGATGCGGCCGATTACCGCCTGCATTTCCAGCATCCGCCAGTTGGTGCCGAACGTTTCGTGCAGCCACTGAAAGCCCGGCGGGTGCTGGCGGTTATAGCGCGCGTCCCAGTCCTTGCCGTGGTCCTTGTATGACCACATCCGGTTCCACAGGCCCTCGTCATTGGTGGTCACCATGCCGCCTTCGCCGCCGGTGGTCAGAATCTTGTCCTGACAGAACGACCACGCCCCCGCAGCGCCAAAACTGCCCACGGACTGCCCGTTGATCCGCGCGCCGTGCGCCTGCGCGCAGTCCTCGACCACCGGAATTCCACGCGGATTAGTCAGCGCAAGGATACCCGCCATGTCACACGGCCAACCCGCCAAATGCACCGGGATGACCGCCTTGGTGCGTTCAGTCAGCACGGCGGCAATCGTCGCGGGGCAAATGTTGCCGCTATCCCGGTCGACGTCGGCAAACACCGGCACCGCGCCAGCATTCACCACCGACGAAACCGACGCAATGAACGTGCGCGGGGTGACGATCACTTCGTCGCCCGGACCAATGCCGAGCGCCTTCAAAGCCACGTCGAGTGCCAGCGTGCCGTTGGCCAGCGCCACTGCTTTGGCGGCCCCCGCGAACGCCGCAAATTCAGCCTCAAACTGGCGGCATTCCTGCCCGGTCCAATAATTCACCCGGCCCGAACGCAGCACGGCGGCGACCGCTTCGACTTCTTCCTCGCTATAGGCGGGCCATGGGGCGACCGAGGTGCCGAGCATTATATTCTTCCCGCTGCGCAAAGGTTTGGCGAGGTGCCGCCAATTGAGTATGGGCTTCCGCATGAAATCTCGCACGATCCTTGTCAACGCTTCCTATGCGCCGTCGCTGGTCAATTTCCGTGGGCCACTGATCGCCGCGATGGTCGCCGCCGGACACCGCGTCCACGCGTCCGCCCCTGATCTGGTGGGCGATGCGGCGGACAGGGTGCGGCGGCTGGGCGCGGTGCCGCACAATGTGCCGCTGTCGCGCGCGGGACTCAATCCCGTGGCCGATCTGGGATATTACCGGGCAATGCGGCGGCTGGTGCGCGAAACGCACGCTGATCTGGTCATGGGCTATACCATCAAGCCGTGCATCTGGGGATCGCTGGCGGCGCAAGCAGAGGGCGTGGAGTCCGCCTCGCTGATCACCGGGCTGGGCTTTGCGTTCATCCCCGGCAAGGGGCTGGTGCGGCAATTGGTCGGGCGAGCCTCGCGCTGGCTATATGCCCGGGCCACGGCGGGGAACCGCGTGGTGATCTTCCAGAACCCCGATGATCGGCAGGACTTCATCGCCGCCCGTGCGCTGGCCGATGCGGGCAAGGCGCGGCTGGTGAACGGGTCAGGCGTCGACATGGTGCATTTCACCCCCGCCCCGCTGCCCGAAACGCCGCGCTTCCTGATGATCTCGCGGCTGCTCGGCAACAAGGGTGTGCGCGAATACGGCGCAGCGGCGGCGCTGCTGTTACGCGAAGGCGTGCAGGCGCATTTCGCGCTAGCGGGCTTTTTTGACGAAGGGCAGGACGGCATCGCACCGGCGGAGCTGGAGCAATGGCGCGCTGCTGGCCTCGATTATCTCGGCCCGCTGGAAGACGTCCGCCCGGCGCTTGCCGATTGCAGCGTCTATGTTCTGCCGTCTTACCGCGAGGGCACCCCGCGCACCGTGCTCGAGGCAATGGCTACCGGCCGCGCCGTCATCACCACGGACGCCCCGGGTTGCCGCGAGACGGTGCGCGATGGCGTGACCGGGCTGTTGGTGCCGGTTCGCGACGTCGAAGCAACCGCCGCCGCCATGCACCGCCTTGCGTTGGATGCCGAAGCAAGGCGCAGCATGGGTGCAGCGGGACTGGCCTATTGCGCAGAGAAATACGCGGTGGAGCGGGTTAATGCGGCAATGCTGGAGCATCTGGGGCTGGTTTAGGCGGCTGCCCTTAAATTTTACACAATCCTTAAATTTTACACAAAATCTTTTTTCGTCGGTATGGGCACTCAAGCGATCCACCCAATAATATAATACGGCCATTTATGATACTTGAAATTTTTATATTCTCAAATATATCACCGTAACCTCGATAATCACATGTTATTATATCCGCCCCATTCAGCCTGCATTTATCTGTGCCTCCAGAGATATAGTTATGTATATACATTCCATTTCGGAATAAAATAATTCCGTCGTTACGATGTCCTGATTCAGGTCCTATATTTTCATAATACACTATTTCATATTTGGCGTTATGATATAAAAGCGTCAACGTCGTTCCCGTTGTCAGGGCAGAGTCGAATTGGCTATTTTGTAAAATATTGAAAAAATATTTTCCGTCGTGCTGAGCAGATTGCGGCCGCGTGCATCCACTCAATACCAATATTGAAAATATGATATAAATATACTTCACAATATTATTCCAAATTTTATATTAATTTCTATAAAGAAACGATATTATATCAACATAATTATCCCTATGTTCTTTTTTGTTTTTGTCTATTTTTGTATTTCCATTGTAATTCTGAAACGCAAAGCGTTGCCCCATATACTGCGTCACAAGACTTCCATCGCGCGCAACCGTCCTTTTTCGACTTTTTATATCCAGCCAAAGCAACGCAGCTCTCGCACTTGCATCGGGGGTCATCACCTGCCCCGGATGCAAGCCTATAGACAACTTTTTATCATCCCAATCACGCGCTTTGTTCACTTGAAACGGATCGGCCAGAAACTGATCCTTACTGCCACCACTCTCCACCATAGCCCATGCTTTCATCAGCTTGGGGTCCATATATCGAACATTACTTGGTTTTAAGCCATTGCGCTGATTGAATTCATCCGCTGCTTGCTTGAATATAGCGTCATTTGCCTGCCGCCATGCATGTTTTCCGTCTTCGGGATAGCCTTTGACTGGCGGGATTGTTGGTGCCCGTGTCTGCGCTGGCGCTGGCTGGGTATGAACTGCCGGAGGTCTGCCAACAACAGCCTTGGGGGCGATCACTTGCCCCATGCGGGCCGGAGCGGATAGCCCTCCCGGTCCCGATGCAAACTGACCGTTCAGTGGGTCATGGTTATGATTAAACTTGCGTCCGGCCAGCCCCTCCCACTCTGCCGTTGTCAGGCGCTGGCCGGTGCGCAGGTAATGCTCATAAGCCTGACTATGGGCTGATTTTCGTTCAAGTGGGGGCAGGCTCTGCGTCATTCTCGACTCCTTGACATTTGGAACATATGGTGAACAGTGTTCCAAATGTCAAGAAAATAGCGATGCCGTCTTTGGTAACAGGGGACGCACGCGCCCGCGCCTACCCCGCCCGCACAACCTTCCCGCCAGCGAGCCGGTAAACCGAACCGTCGCCCGGACAGATCGCCTCCCCCTCACCGCTCAGCGGCAGATCCAACCGCTCACCATGCGCGCTCATCCAGCCGACTTGCCGCGCTGGCACGCCAACGACCAGTGCGTAATCGGGCACGTCGCGGTTGACCACTGTTCCTGCGCCGACGAACGCGCAGCGGCCGATTTCCACGCCGCAGACGATCGTGCAGTTGGCGCCCAATGTGGCACCTTGGCGAACAATGGTCGCGCGATATTCGTCCTTGCGGGGGACGGCGGAGCGGGGGTTGTAGACGTTGGTGAACACCATGCTCGGCCCGCAGAACACGTCACTTTCCAGCACGACATCGTCGTAGACCGAGACGTTGTTCTGGATCTTGACGTTGTCGCCAATCTTCACTCGCTCGGCGACAAATACGTTCTGCCCCAGCGAGCAATCACGCCCGATCTGTGCACCGCTGCTGACGTGGACCCAATGCCAGATTCGCGTGCCTTCGCCGATCTGTGCGCCGGGATCGACTATCGCGGTCGGGTGAATACTCATGCCGGGATCGCGGCGGCGGCCAGCGGGTGATAGTCGCCCGTCCGGCCCAGCGTCGGGGCGGAACGAATGTTGTGGACCAGGTGAATGCTAGGCGCGGCGTCGGCCAGACCAAACCCGCCGGTAGCGAGGATGTCGCGATAGCTGTCAGTGTGCAGGTCGGTGAAGCCGTCGGAAAACTCGACCTCCTCGCCATCCAGCGCGATGCTGCGATAGGTGCGCTGGCCCTTGGCGGCGACCTCGGGCGGCAAGTGATCGGCGTTGATCGTCAGGAACCAGCGGACATCCGCATCCTTGAAATGTAGCGAGCCGCTGGCGCTATCCTCGCTGCGGTGGTTGACGCTCATCGATTCGACCTCGCCGAACACCCACAACAGCATGTCGAAGAAGTGGATGCCGATGTTGGCAGCGATCCCGCCAGATTTGGCCTCCTCGCCCTTCCATGACTGGAAATACCAGCGGCCTCGGCTGGTCATGTAGACCAGATCGACGGCGAACCGCCCGTTGCCTGCGGCGCGCGCCGCTGCGACCTTTTCCCGCAGTGCAATGATCGCCGGGTGCAGGCGGAGTTGCAGGATCGTGCTGACCCGAAGGCCGCTTTCCTCTTCCACCACCCGCAGAGCATCGATATTCCACGGGTTCACCACCAGCGGCTTTTCGCAGATTGCATTGGCACCCGAGCGCAAGGCAAAGCGGATGTGCGAATCGTGCAGGTAATTGGGCGACATGACGCTGACGTAATCGATCGCTTCCCCGCCCCGGCGGCGCAGATCGATAAAGCGGTCAAACCGCTCAAATTCAGTGAAAAAATAAGCATCCGGGAAGTGACTGTCGATCACGCCGACGGTATCATTGCCGTCGAGCGCCGCCACCACCCGGTTGCCAGTGTCCTTGATGGCCCGCATGTGGCGCGGCGCTATGTAGCCAGCCGCCCCGATCAGCGCGAAATCCTTCATCAGCATCGATCTCCGTTATTCAGGCCCATTCGTCGATCAGGACCGGCGTAATTTTGCCAGCGCCCGCCTTATCCCGGCCAGCGGGGTAAAGGCGTTGGTGTACCAGTCAAACAGCACACGCTGGCCGTCCGGTGCAAGGTTGAACGTATGCGGTCCATGCCGTCCATTGAGGCGGAACGCAGCCACTTCGCTTTCGCGATAGCTTTGCTCGTCCAGCGCGTCGATGGCAAAAACGACCAGTCCGTCGCCATAGTCGCGGGTGAAGTCTTGCCCGATGCGCAATAACTTACCGCCCGACGCCAAAATGTCGCCGCCCATGCGCGCGCCGCGCGGGCTGATCCGCAGCGGACTGGCCGGGTGCTGAGTGAATCGCCCAAACAGGCCGTCCGCCGACCATAGCCGCAGCACATTGCTGCCTTCGCGGGCATCATTGGCGAACAGCCAGAGGCGGCCGTCGTGGCGCAGGAAAGTCGGGTCG
>JBDUBN010000171.1:0-5991 GCA_040004085.1 Novosphingobium sp. | reverse complement strand
CATCAGCGCCACGATGGTCAGCCGATGGCTGGCTGATGCTCCGGCGCGGCGGCGGTCTGGCCGCGGCTGGCGCGTTTGCGGGGAACTATGGTGGCAGTCAGGCCGGGGCGGTACTGCGTTATCGACTCGCTCCCGCCAGTCCTAACAAGCCATCCGCCTATCTGCGCGCGAGCGCCGCGCTGAACGGCAGCCTCGAACAGGAAGTGGCGGCGGGGCTGTCTGCGCGGCTAGTCCGCCATGTCCCCGTCATCGCCATGGCTGAACTGCGCGCCTCCCGGTCAGGCAGCGGCACCCGGCTGCGTCCGGCCGCCGCGTTGGTGACTGAACTGCCGTCCCTGAACTTGCCCGCTGGCCTGCGCGCGGAGGCTTATGCGCAAGCCGGTTACGTCGGCGGCAGCGATGCCACCGCCTTTATCGATGGGCAGGTGCGGATCGATCGTAAGCTGTTCGATCTTGGCCGTCACGAATTGCGTGCCGGGGCCGGGGCATGGGGCGGAGCGCAGCGCGGGGCCTCGCGGGTCGATGTCGGGCCAAGCGCCGGTGTGGTCCTGCGCTTGGGCGATGCCGCCGCCGCGCGACTGGCGATGGACTGGCGTTTCCGGGTGGCAGGTAGAGCCGCGCCTGCCTCTGGTCCGGCCATAACGCTGTCCGCAGGATTTTAGCTGACGCTGCTTAACACCGCGCCGGGACTGGGCTAGTCCTGTACTTGCTCATGGATGTTTACCTTCCCATCGCCAATCTCGCGGTCAACGGTCTGGTTATCGTCGGCCTTGGTGCGTTGACGGGCATTCTTTCCGGCATGTTCGGGGTCGGCGGTGGGTTCCTGACGACCCCGCTGCTGATCTTCTATGGTGTTCCCCCCACAGTGGCGGCGGCCTCTGCGGCCAGTCAGGTGACCGGAGCCAGCGTTTCAGGCGTGTTCATCCATAGCCGGCGCGGCGGCGTCGATTATCAGATGGGCGGCGTGATGGTCGCGGGCGGGGTGATCGGCACCGGGATGGGCGCGCTCCTGTTCAACCTGTTTACCGCGCTCGGCCAGATCGATACCCTGATCAACATTCTCTATGTATTGCTGCTGGGCGGCATCGGCGGTTTCATGGCCCGCGACGCCATCGCCGAGCTGAAATCCAAGCGGAGCGGCGTGCCGCTGCCCGCGCGCAAACGCCGCCACCACCCGCTCGTCGCCAACCTGCCGCTGCGCTGGCGGTTCTATCGTTCGGGCCTGTATATTTCGCCGCTCGCGCCGCTGCTGCTGGGAGTATTCACCGGCATTCTCACCATGCTGATGGGCATTGGCGGCGGCTTCGTGATGGTGCCCGCGATGCTGTATATTCTGGGGATGAGCGCCAATGTCGTGGTCGGCACGTCGCTGTTCCAGATCCTGTTCGTCACCATCGCCACCACCATGATGCACTCGATGACGACCAAGGCGGTGGACATTGTTCTGGCCGCGCTGTTGCTGATCGGATCGGTCACCGGCGCTCAACTGGGTGCGCGGCTGGCGCAGACGATCCCGCCCGAACGGCTGCGGCTGGTCTTGGCGGTGCTGGTCCTGCTGGTCGCGCTGCGCATGGTGCTGGGGCTGACCTACCAGCCCGAATCCATCTACACCATCGCGCCGCTGTGACGGGCCGGGCTGTGATGCGCTGGCTCGCTTTTGCCGCTCTGTCACTGGCTGCCCAGCCAGCGCTGGCGTCTTCGCGCGACCCTATCCTCGTGCCCGAAGTATCGCAGCACGAGGTCCAGTTGCGTCAAGGCTTCAACGGCACCGAACTGTTGCTTTATGGCGCTATCCTTGATCCACAAGGGCTGCGCGCCGGGCGCGATTATGACATTGTCGTCGTGCTGAAAGGGCCGACCAATTCCATCGTCGTGCGCGAAAAGCAGCGCATCGCCGGGATCTGGGTCAACGCGGCCAGCAGCGATTTTCGGTCTGCTCCCAGCTATTATGCCATGGCCTCGTCGCGGCCGATCGCGGACATTGTCGACACCCGGACAGCGGCGATTTACGAACTGGGGCTGCCCTACCTGCAGTTGTCACCCATCGGTGCGATCGACCCGGCGCGGCAGGCGCGCTTTGCCAGCGGGCTGGTGAGAATGATGGCGGCGGGATCGCTCTACCAACAGGACGACCACGGCGTCACCGTCAACGAACAGGTGCTGTATCAGGCGCATATCCGCCTACCATCCAGCGTGCCCATTGGCATGTATACCGCTGAAACCTTTGCCATTTCCAAAGGGCGCGTGGTCGCGTCCGCCATCGCCCGGGTCGAAGTAAAAAAGCACGGCTTCGAGAAAGTCATTGCCGACTTCGCCGAGAACTATGGCCTGCTTTACGGCCTGCTAGCGGTGGCGTTGTCGGTCTTGATGGGCTGGCTGGCTGGCCGGGTGTTCGTCCGGTGACTCCAAGAATAGGGCGGCGATTCCGATATTAGGCCAAAATTAACGCGTTAACCCTATCGCTGTGCACGGAACTATCTGTGCGGGGCCGATAATGATGTCAGACATGACTCCACAAGGATTCGGCCGCGCTAGTCCGGCAAGCCTGAAGGATATGGCCGATCTGGCCGACTTGCCGCACGTGGACAACGCGCTGGAACCCATCGGCGTGGTGCAGGAAGTTGGCGGCTCCACCTCGTCCGTCGCGCTCGATCTGCAGCGGCTGCACGAATGCGCCGCCGATCCCGATCCCGCGGTCGCCCTGACCGGACTGGTCGGCAGCCAGGTAAAAATTCGGGTCGGTCGCGGCTGGCTGCTCGCCTCGGTGCGCACCCAGCGTAGCGACAGCAAGATGGAAGGCGGCATCCACGCCTATATCGACTTTTTGGGTGAGGGTGATGAGGAACGGTTGACCGGACGGATCAACGCATTCCGCCGTGGTGTAACTTCGTATCCGATGCCGGGCGCACTGGTCTATCCAGCAACCACCAACGATCTCAAGCAGATCTACGCCAGCGATGGCCGCAGCAGCATTCAGGTCGGGACCGTGTTTCCCACCCGCGATATCCGCGCGGGCATCTATATCGACGCGCTGCTGGGCAAGCACTTCGCGCTGCTCGGCTCGACCGGCACCGGCAAGTCCACTTCTGCGTCGCTGATCCTGCACCGCATCTGCGAGATGGCCCCGCAAGGCCACATCGTGATGATCGATCCACACGGCGAATATTCCGCCGCGTTCCGCAACACTGGCGTCATCTTCGACGTTTCAAACCTCGCCATGCCCTATTGGCTGATGAACTTCGACGAGCATTGCGAAGTCCTGCTGTCATCCGTTGGCGATCAGCGGCAGGAGGAGATGGACATCCTCGCCAAGTGTTTGCTGGCCGCGCGGATGAAGAACCGGCTGTCGGAAACGATGGGCAAAATCACCGTCGATTCGCCGATTCCCTATCTGCTGTCCGATCTGGTGGCGATCCTGACCAATGAGGCGGGCAAGCTGGAAAAGTCGACCAGCTCGGTCCCGTTCATGCGGATCAAGTACAAGATTGACGAGCTGCGAGGCGATCCGCGTTACCAGTTCATGTTCTCTGGCATGCTGGTCAGCGACACCATGGCCGATTTCATCGGCAAGATTTTCCGCATGCCGTCCGATGGCAAGCCGATCTCGATCATCGACGTGTCGGGCGTACCGTCGGAAGTGACCTCGACCGTGGTCGCGGTGTTGGCACGGCTGGTATTCGACTATGCGATATGGGGCCGCGACGAAAAGCAGCGGCCAATCCTGCTGGTCTGCGAAGAAGCACACCGCTACGTGCCGAACGAGAAGAACGCCGATGGTTCGTCCGTGGGCCGCATTCTTTCGCGCATCGCCAAGGAAGGGCGCAAATACGGCGTCAGTCTGGGTCTGATAACCCAGCGCCCGTCCGATCTGGCCGAAGGGGTGCTATCACAGTGCGGCACGATCATTTCGATGCGTCTGAACAATGATCGCGATCAGGCCTTTGTGAAAGCCGCCATGCCCGAAGGCGCGCGCGGCTTCCTCGATTCCATTCCGGCGCTGCGTAACCGCGAATGCGTGATCTGCGGCGAAGGTGTCTCTATCCCGATCCGCGTGACATTCGATGATCTGGACGAAGACAAGCGCCCGGCCTCAGCCGATCCGTCATTCGCCGATCTGTGGCGGCAGTCGGGCGGGGATGAAACTGCGGTGCACCGTACGGTCATGCGCTGGCGGGCACAGGGGCGGTAAAAAGCTTCAGCCCGCCGCCTCAGCCGGATAGGCCAGGTGCCGCTTGTTCCGCCAGCTTCCGCGTGTGTAGAGCAGCCAGGTGCAGGTGATCGAAAACAGCGTTGCCACCGGATAGGACCACCACAGCGCCTCTGCGCCCATCCGGCCATAGGCGAGGAAATAAAAGCCTATACGCACCGGGTAAAACGCCAGGAACATGATCAGCATCGGCATCCACACCACGCCATAACTGCGCATGGTGCCGCCCACCGTCATCGAAGCACCCATCACCAGAAAGCTCCAGGTCACGATATACTGGATGTGTTGGGCAATCGGCAGGGCCGGGCTGCTGCTGCCCAGAAACAGCGACAGCAGCGGACGCGAGGCCAGGACCAGCACGGCGGACAGCACGCCCGTCAGTGCCAGATTGGCGAACATCCCGGACTTGGTAACCGCCGATACGCGCGCGTGATTGCCCGCACCTATCGACTGCGCGACCATGGCGCTGACGCCCGAACTGATCGCGAAAGCGGGCATCTGCAGATAATTCCACAACTGCATTGACGCGCCATAGGCAGCGGTGGAATCGATGCCTTCGCGGTTGACCAGTCCGATCATCACCATCTGCGCCGATGAAACCAGCAACATCTGCGCCCCCATCGGCATGCCCTTGCTGAGGATATAGGACAGTTCGGCGCGGCGCGGGATGAGATAGCCGAACTCCCTGCCGCGCAGCCGGAGCGGCAGGTCGCGGGCATAGGCTTGCCAGATCAGATAGACCACGCCGCCAAAGCCGGCGATGAAGCTGGCGATAGCCGATCCGGCGATGCCCAGCCGTGGCACCGGACCCCAGCCCATGATCAGCAGCGGGTTAAGCACGATATCCAGCACGACGGTGATCACGGTAGCCACCATCGGCGATTTGGCGTCGCCCACACCGCGCAGGCCCATGCTGATCATCATGTTGGCCGCGCCGAACGCAATGGTGAAGAAGATCACCCGCAAGTACGTCAGCGCCATTTCGAACGACCCTTGCGGCGTTGCCAGCAAGCGTAGCACCGCAGGCGCGAAGATCGCGCCAAGCACCCCTGCCGTAATCGCAATGCCCACGCTGAAGCCCAGTCCGGACCCAAACGTCTTGCGCGCGGCGTGAACATCGCCCGCGCCATAATGCTGCCCAACGCGCACATTCGAAGACATGCCAAATCCGAAGATCAGCGCGAACATCAGGAACATGATGCCGTTGGCATTGGTCGTCGCCGCCAGCGCGTTTTCGCCCAGCAGACGGCCGACCCAGATGGCATTGATCGACCCGTTCAGCGTCTGGACGACGTTGCCGATCAGCATGGGAATCGAAAACGCGATCAGCGTCTTCAGGATCGGACCCTTGGTCAGATCGCCGTGTCTCGCGGGCTGTTCGGCGATTGGGTCGCTGGTTGCGGCAACTTCGATTGAGGATTCGTCGTTCACGTCCCTCTGGTGTCGCCAAACAGATGGATATGCAAGCGATCCGACAGGCGAATCCCGTGTAATACCGCCGCCGGAGCCAGCCATCGCAGCCGCGCGGTTATTGTGGCTGAATCAGTCCCTTCGGGCATCACGAACAGGCGCTCGGCGGGGATGGCGTAAGTGTCGCGCAGGGCGATCACTTCGGCCAAATCAGCCTCATCGGCGACCACGAACTTGAAGAACGCGCGGGGGTCTGCGGCCCAGGCAGTCAGCCGTTCGGGGATCAGCGCCAGTGCTTCAGCGTTGCCGCTGTGCGCCAGTTTCGGGCTGACGTTGTACTGGTGGACCAAGGCGTCGAGCGCCGGGGCGGGGGC
>JBDUBN010000170.1:0-6000 GCA_040004085.1 Novosphingobium sp. | reverse complement strand
GAATACGTATTCGATCATGGCTGGTCCGACGCCTGGCACCGCGCGGGCGGCAATTACTACCCCAAGCTGCAAATCGCCGTGCCGTTCACACCTGCGACCGGCCCGCGCATCCTGACCCGCGATCCCGCGCTGTCGCTGCCACTGCTGCGCGCTGCCGAGCAATTGTGCGCGCAGAACGGCCTGTCATCTGCGCACGCCACCTTCATCACGCCCGATCAGGTGCCAGTGTTCAAGGAAGCCGGGTGGCTGCTGCGCAATGATATCCAGTTCCATTGGGAGAACCGGGGTTATGCCAGCTTCGATCACTTCCTCGCCGCGCTATCATCGCGCAAACGCAAGGACATCCGCAAGGAACGCGCCGCCGCGCAGGAGGGGGTGGAGATCGTCACGCTGACCGGCGACCATATCCGCGATGAGCACTGGCAGGCGTTCTGGCACTTCTATCAGGATACCGGCGCGCGCAAATGGGGCCGGCCCTATCTGACGCGCGAGGCGTTCGCCTTGTTCAGCGAGCGCATGGGCGACAGGGTCTTGCTGGTGCTGGCGTTGATCGGCGGCACGCCGGTAGCCGGGGCGCTCAATTTCATCGGCGCGGATACGCTCTACGGCCGGTACTGGGGGGCAACGGTCGACAAGCCGTTCCTGCATTTTGAGCTATGCTATTATCAGGCCATCGACGCGGCCATCGCGCTGGGGCTATCGCGGGTCGAGGCGGGCGCACAAGGCGCGCATAAACTGGCGCGCGGTTATGAACCCTGCAAAACCTGGTCAGCGCACTATATCGTCCATCCCGGCTTTCGCAGCGCAGTGGCGGATTTTCTGGAGCGGGAACGCGCTGGCGTCGTGGCCGAGCAACTGCATCTGGGCGAACATACGCCGTTCAAGAAGGCATAAGGCTCAGGCCGCGCGGCGGCTGGTCGCGGCGATCCATTCGCGGGCGCGGCGTTGGGCTTCGGAGATTTCGCGGGCAGTCATGTCTTCGGAAATATCGGCCCGGCATTGGGCGGCATCGTCATAGCCGTTCACGGCAGCGAGGTTGAACCACTTGTGGGCTTCGATCAGATCGCACGAAGCGCCGTGGCTGCCGGTGGAATAAGCGACGCCCAGATCGAAGTAGGCGCTGAGGTCACCCTGTGCAGCGGCGGCAAGGCAGCTCGCGACCAGCTGGTCAGCGGCGGCCTCATTCATTCCCATGATTATCGCCGCGTCGGTTTCGACCGGCCTGATCCATACTGCGCTCATGTTTATAACCCCCTGTTGGCGGACAAACTAGCCCGGCGACAAGGCTGAAGCTGAAGGATCATGGTCAACAAATGGTTAACGCCGACGGCACAAACTTAACGCCCTCGCGTATTTCCAGAAAACTACAGGCGTTATTGGCGCTTGTGCCGCAAACCGGGCGCAACTATAGGCCCGCTCACACTGGGTCGCGGGCGGTTATCGGAAGTATCCGAAACAGTGGGACCCCGCAGACCACTCTCGGGAGGCTAAGTGATTTCCATGCCCACTAATGCGTCAGATGACATTGATATCCTTGTAAAGGCCAAGCGCGCGATCAACGGCGATTACGCGCCCAGCGATAATGAAGCCTATATGTCGGAGCCACAGCTCGACTACTTTCGACGGCTGTTGATGGCCTGGAAGCTGGCGATCCTCGATTCGTCGGCAGACACGCTGCAGAATTTGCAAGATGGCCCGATTCGCGAGCCCGATCTGAACGACCGCGCCTCCAGCGAAACCGACTGGGGCATCGAACTGCGCACCCGTGACCGCCAGCGCAAGCTGATTGCCAAGATTGATTCGGCCATGCGGCGGATCGACGAAGGCGAATACGGCTATTGCGAAGTGTCGGGCGAACCGATCGGCCTTGGCCGCCTGATCGCCCGCCCGATTGCGACCATGACCGTAGAAGCACAGGAAGCGCACGAGCGTCGCGAAAAGATTTCGCGCGACGATTGAATGTTCGGGTCAGCGGCCGAGATGGCCGCTCCTCGTTAACCAATCTGCGAAACCAGACCGGTTTGGGCCGGTACGGCGTCGTTTGAGCCGACATGGCGCGGTCGGCACTTCCTTCGCGGTTGCAAAAACGGTAACGAATCTTCATGGGAGCGGCTTGTACGACTTCGCTGCATTTCGCGGCGGGGTGAGTCGCGCTTGAAACCGGGAAGCCTTGGCAAAACCGGCTGACGACAGGATGGATTGTATCGATGGGATTTCCAGAGCCCCAGGGTCTTTACGACGCGCGCAATGAGCATGACGCTTGCGGTGTGGGCTTTGTCGCCCATATCAAGGGCGCCAAAAGCCATGCCATCGTCAGTCAGGCACTGGAGATTCTGAAAAACCTTGATCACCGCGGCGCGGTTGGCGCTGATCCGCTGCTGGGCGATGGCGCGGGCATCCTGATCCAGATTCCCGATGCACTGTACCGCAACTGGGCAACGGGCGCGGGCCTGACCCTGCCCGCTGCGGGCGATTATGCCGTCGCGATGTGCTTTCTGCCCCGAGATGAGGCTGCCCGCGACTTTGCCACTGGCAAGATCGAAAAGTTCATCGCCAAGGAAGGCCAGCAACTGATCGGCTGGCGCGATGTGCCAACCACGCTGGACGGTCTTGGCAAGGCAGTGATCGAACAGATGCCGATGATCCGGCAGTGCTTCGTCGGTCGCGGCGAAAGCTGCGCCGATCAGGACGCATTCGAGCGCAAGATTCTTGCCATCCGCAAGCAGGCGCAGAACCCGCTCGCCGATCTGGCGGTGAAGCATAACCTGCCGGGGCTGACCGAACTGTACATGCCCAGCTTTTCCAGCCGCACCGTGGTCTACAAGGGCTTGCTGCTGGCAACGCAAGTCGGCAGCTTTTACAACGACCTGCGCGATGCCGCCTGCGTCTCGGCGCTCGGTCTTGTCCACCAGCGGTTCAGCACCAACACCTTCCCCAGCTGGAAGCTGGCGCACCCGTACCGGTTCATCGCTCACAATGGCGAAATCAACACCGTGCGCGGCAACGTCAACTGGATGAATGCCCGTCGCCGCACGATGGAAAGCGAACTGCTCGGCGCCGATCTCGACAAGATGTGGCCGATCATCCCGCACGGCCAGTCGGACACCGCCTGCCTCGACAATGCGCTCGAACTGTTGCTCGCGGGCGGATACAGCCTAGCCCATGCGGTGATGATGCTGATCCCAGAGGCTTGGGCCGGCAATCCGTTGATGGATAGCAAGCGCCGCGCGTTCTACGAATACCACGCCGCGCTGATGGAACCATGGGACGGCCCCGCCGCCGTGGCCTTCACCGATGGCCGCCAGATCGGCGCAACGCTTGATCGCAACGGCCTGCGTCCGGCGCGCTTTATCGTCACCGATGACGATCTGGTGGTCATGGCTTCCGAATCTGGCGTCCTGCCGATCAAGGAAGACAACATCGTCCGCAAGTGGCGGCTTCAGCCGGGCAAGATGCTGCTGATCGACCTCGAAAAGGGTGAGATCATCGAGGATGAGGACATCAAGGCCCAGCTCGCCGGTGATGAGCCTTACGAGGAATGGCTGAAGGCCGCGCAGTACAAGCTTAAGGACCTGACGCTGGTTGAGCCGGAACTGGCGCAACTGGCGGTGGAAACCACCACCCTGCTCGATCGCCAGCAGGCGTTCGGCTATACTCAGGAAGACATCAGCAAGTTCCTTGAACCGATGGCGATCAACGCCGACGATCCGCTGGGATCGATGGGAACCGACACGCCAATTGCCGTGCTCTCCAGTCGTTCACGGCTGCTGTACGACTATTTCAAGCAGAACTTCGCGCAAGTCACCAACCCGCCGATCGATCCGATCCGCGAAGAACTGGTGATGAGCCTGGTGTCAATGATCGGCCCGCGCCCGAACCTGCTCGGCCACGATGCCGGCAGCCACAAGCGGCTGGAAGTCGATCAGCCAATCCTGACGAACGACGATCTGGCCAAGATCCGCTCGGTTGAGGCCGCGCTGGATGGTGCTTTCCGCACCGCCACGGTCGACATCACGTGGGACGCTGCCACCGGCGCAGAAGGCCTGCAACAAGCGCTCAAGGACATGGTCTGGGCCGCGACCGAGGCCGTGCTGGCCGACAAGAACATCCTGATCCTGTCCGATCGCGCGCAATCGGCTGACCGGATTCCGATGCCTGCGCTACTGGCGACCGCCGCCGTGCACCATCACCTCGTCCGTCAGGGCCTGCGCATGCAGACCGGCTTGGTCGTGGAAACCGGCGAAGCGCGCGAAGTTCATCACTTCTGTGCGCTGGCTGGATATGGTGCCGAGGCGATCAATCCTTATGTCGCGTTTGAAACGCTGGAGCAGATTCGCCTGCGCCGCGAACTGCCGCTGTCGACTTACGACGTGCAGAAAAACTATGTCAAAGCCATTGGCAAGGGCGTGCTCAAGGTCATGTCCAAGATGGGCATTTCGACTTACCAGTCCTATTGCGGCGCGCAGATCTTTGACGCCGTGGGCCTGAACAGCGCCTTCATCGACGCCTATTTCACCGGCACCGCGACTACCATCGAAGGCGTCGGCCTGCTTGAAGTGGCCGAGGAATCGGTGCGCCGCCACGCTGCGGCCTATGGCGACAACCCGATCTACCGCAACATGCTCGACGTTGGCGGCATGTACGGACTGCGTCTGCGCGGCGAAGAGCATGCCTGGACGGCTGACAACATCGCATCGCTGCAACACGCGGTCCGCGGAAACATCCCCGAAAAGTACCGCCAGTTTGCCGAGACGATCAACGATCAGTCGCAGCGGATGCTGACCATTCGCGGGCTGATGGAATTGAAAAAGGCGGAGCATCCACTCGACATTTCCGAAGTCGAACCGGCCAGCGAAATCGTCAAGAAGTTCGCCACTGGCGCGATGAGCTACGGCTCGATCAGCTGGGAAGCGCACACCACCCTGGCCGTGGCGATGAACCGCATCGGCGGCAAATCGAACACCGGCGAAGGCGGCGAGGATGCCGCGCGGTTTACCCCGATGGCCAATGGCGATTCGATGCGCTCGGCGATCAAGCAGGTTGCCTCGGGCCGGTTTGGTGTGACGGCGGAATACCTCGTCAATGCCGACGACATCCAGATCAAGATGGCGCAGGGTGCCAAGCCCGGCGAAGGCGGCCAGTTGCCCGGTCACAAGGTCGACAAGATCATTGGCAAGGTCCGCCATTCGACGCCGGGCGTCGGCCTCATCAGCCCGCCGCCGCACCATGACATCTATTCGATCGAAGACCTTGCCCAGTTGATCCACGATCTCAAGAACGTGAACCAGAACGCGCGGATTTCGGTCAAGCTGGTGTCCGAAGTCGGCGTCGGTACGGTTGCTGCGGGCGTATCCAAGGCCCGCGCCGATCACGTGACAATCTCCGGTTACGAAGGCGGCACCGGCGCTTCGCCGCTGACCTCGCTGACCCATGCAGGCAGCCCGTGGGAAATCGGTCTGGCCGAAACGCAGCAGACGCTGCTGCTCAACAACTTGCGCAGCCGCATTGCGGTGCAAGCTGACGGCGGCATCCGCACTGGGCGCGACGTGGCGGTAGCCGCGCTGCTCGGAGCGGACGAGTTCGGCTTTGCCACCGCCCCGCTGATCGCGGCGGGCTGCATCATGATGCGCAAGTGCCACCTGAACACCTGCCCGGTCGGCGTCGCCACGCAGGACCCGATCCTGCGCGCCCGCTTCACCGGCCAGCCCGAACACGTGATCAACTACTTCTTCTTCGTCGCCGAAGAATTGCGGGCGATCATGGCCGAAATGGGCTTCCGCACCTTGGCGGAAATGACAGGCCGGGTTGACCGGCTGGGCACCCGCCCCGCGATTGACCACTGGAAGGCGCAAGGCATCGACCTGTCACGCCTGCTGCACCGCGTCGAACCCGTTGCGGGCACGACGCTGGGCTGGAGCGAGACGCAGGACCACGGTCTGGAACACGCCTTGGATCAGGAACTGATCGCCGCCTCTGCCGACGCCCTGAACACCAAGGCAG
>JBDUBN010000578.1:0-1814 GCA_040004085.1 Novosphingobium sp. | reverse complement strand
GATGCGCATTGCCCTTTACGAACCGGAAATTGCTGGAAATGTCGGGGCCGTTTTGCGCCTAGGGGCTTGTATGGGGGCGGCGGTGGACCTGATCGAGCCGATGGGTTTCGCGTGGGATGACCGGCGGGTGCGGCGGACGGCGATGGACTATATCGACCATGTGACGGTGGCTCGCCACTCCGATTTCGCCGCGTTCAGGTCTTCGATCGGCCCCTGCAGGCTGATACTGTTCACCACTAAGGTTGAGCAATCGGCCTACGATTTCAGCTACATGCCCGATGATGTGCTGCTGTTCGGCAAGGAAAGCGCGGGCGTGCCATCGGCTATCGCTGAGGCGTGTCACGCCCGCGTGCGTATTCCCATGCGCCCGCAAGTACGCTCGATGAACCTTGCCACATCGACCGCGCTCGCGCTGGGTGAGGCATTGCGTCAGACCGCCAGTTTGCCGGGCTGACGCCCTCATGTGGCCAGCAGAACGCCGCGATAGGCGGATTCCTCAAGCGCGCGACCCGCGCCCAACGCCACGCAATTGAGCGGATTGTCGGCGATTCTGACCGGCAGTCCAGTCTCCAGCGCCAGCACGGCATCAAGGTTTGCCAACAGCGATCCACCGCCGGTCATGACGATCCCGCCGTCGATAATATCGGCTGCGATTTCAGGTGCGGTATGTTCCAAAGCCGTGCGAACGGCCTCGATGATCTGGCCGACCGGCTCCGCCAGCGCCTCGATAATTTCGGTCTGCGAGATTGTGATCTCGCGCGGTACGCCCTTGGCGATATCGCGACCTTTGATAACTGCGACCGGAACCGGCCCATCGCCGCAACGCCGCGCGGCACCCAGTTGCATCTTGACCCGTTCCGCCGTTGCCTCGCCAATCAGCAGGTTGTGGTTGCGGCGAACGTAGGACGATATGGCGTCGTCCATCCGGTCACCGCCGACACGAACCGACATCGACATGCTGAGCCCGCCGATGGAGATTACCCCGACTTCCGTGGTACCGCCGCCGATATCCACCACCATCGATCCGATCGGGTGAGTGACGGGCAGGTCTGCCCCGATGGCGGCCGCCATGGGCTCGTCGATCAGCCAGACCTTGCTGGCACCCGCATTGGATGCCGCATCGCGGATGGCGCGGCGTTCAACCTGGGTTGATCCGGACGGCACGCAGATCACGATTTCCGGACTACCGCGCATCCGCCCGCGCTGTCCCTGTGCCTTGCGGATGAAGTGTTTTATCATCTGCTCGGATACTTCCAGATCAGAGATCACGCCATTGCGCAGAGGGCGGACGGTCCGGATATGGTCAGGTGTCTTGCCCATCATGAGCTTCGCGTCGCTACCGACTGCCAGGACGGTGGTAATGCCATTGATCGTCTGCAGCGCGACCACCGAAGGCTCGGCCAGAACGACACCCTGATTGCGAACATAAACGACGGTATTGGCCGTACCCAGATCGATGGCTAAATCAGAGGAGGAGAAAGAAAATAAGTCAAAAACAGACATGCGGTCACTCGGCTTCCAAAGGAAATTCGGGTGAGCGCCGAGATTACTGACCGCAAGATGAACCGCACGGCAAACGGAGGTACAAGCGCGCGTGTGTGCGACCAAGCGCCTGTGACTAGAACGAGACGACCTGTCCACGCGCCGAACTGCGCAAGGCTGCGTCCAGAACCTCCATCACCGCCAGTGCCTCATGCGCTGGAACGGGGGTTCGGCCCGCCATCGCGAATCGCTGCAACCAGAGCGGCCCAGAATTGGTGGTAGTCGCCCGCTTCGTTGGCCGTGCTGATCGCGGTTTGCGGGTCTGAGGCGGC
>JBDUBN010000577.1:0-1821 GCA_040004085.1 Novosphingobium sp. | reverse complement strand
CAGCGCGGCAAAGTTGTGTGGTACGAAGAGGTGGCGGATACCATCATTCCGCCGGCCGCCAGTCTGATAATACTAAATCGCTTCGTCCTGCCCAAATTCAGGGGGGTGCCCGGCGACGAAGCAGCGGCACTCTCCGGCGAAGAAGCATTAGCCCCGCTGCTCGATTGGCTGGAGGGAGAGATACCGGCTGAGGGCTGGCTCGTCGGCCAATCCTTTTCGATGGCCGACGTCGCCTTTGCCACCACGCTCAGGACGTTGGCTTATGTTACTACGTCGGTTGACCCGGCCGCCCGTCCGCAAACAGCAGCATGGTTCGCCCGCGTTTGTGCGCGGCCATCGTGGCAGCAAGTGGCGGCAATCGAAGGCTGACTGTTCTGCCTCACGCCACCACGCGGAAGTCCGTGGCGCGGCAGGCGCGGTCGCGGCCGTCGGCTTTGGCGCGGTAGAGCGCGCCGTCGGCAAGTCGGTACAATCGCTTCCAGTCTTCCTCGTTCGAGATTTGCCCTTCGGCAATGCCTATGCTGATCGTCAGTTGCATATCCTGCGGCATCTGGTGGTTGCGTACGGCTTCGAGCAGACTGTCGGGCGTACACTTGGCGATCTGGGCATAGGGCACCAGAAGCGCGAATTCCTCGCCTCCGAGCCGCACTGCCAGACTGCGCGGCGGGCGGCATTGTTGAATCAGGTCCGCCAATTCGCACAGCACCCGGTCGCCGGCTTCGTGGCCCAACCTGTCGTTCACCAACTTGAAGTGGTCGACGTCGATCAACAGCAGGCGCTGCCGCGCCCGGCGGCCGATGGCAAGGTCCAGAAATGCCCGGCGATTAAGCAGCCCGGTTAGCGGGTCGGTATTGGCAAGACGCCGGGCCAACTGCTCACCCTCGCGCGCGTCATCGCGTTCATTGCTCAATGCGCGCAGCCGTGAGGTCACCATCAGCGAACTCAGCAATGCCTCGATGGCGAAGGCGATCAGGTTGCAGTTATCGAGCCAGAAACTGTAGCTCAGCAGGCCAAAGCCGTTCGCAGCCCGCAGCACCGAAGACACAAGCGGGGTGCTCCAGGCGAGGATGAACAGCCAAAAATAGGGATTTCGCCGCTTGCCCGCATTTACCAGAATAGGCGCGACCGTCAGCAGCAGGGCTGTCATCGCGGTGGTGTAAATCAAGTCAATCGCAGTGATCATGACTGGGGCGAACAGAGCAAAGGCCAATGCCGACCCCAGTGCCGCAATGCCCACCCAGCGAATCGTCTGTCGCAAGACCAGGCTGCTTGACAGGCCTTCAAAAAAGTCGCGGATAAACCGCATCGCCGTCAGCCCGGTGAGCGTCAGCAGGATGTAATTGAGCCGAAGGCGATCATTGTTGACAATCCACGGCACGGCCAGCGCCAGCAAACCGGATGATGAAAAGGTGTAGGCCGCCAGTGCGGCGACCATCGTTGAGTAATACAATTGGAACCGGTTGCGCAGCGCGGTCCACAGCGACAGGTTATAGACGATCAACGCCAAGGCCATGCCCAGGAATGCGGAATAGAGCGCGATCAATTCCATTTTAAGCCGGTTGGCGTCGCTGGTCGGCATCAGGCGTGCGCCCGCTACCACCCCGCGTAAATTGGCGGAGTCTCGCGTTTCGATGACGATGGAGCGCAGCGCCGCCTCGCGTGACGGCACCGGGTATTGCAATATCGCACCGATAGTAAGGAACTGTGTCGTTCTGGCCGCTGGCACATCAAGCACCCACTCGCGTCCATCGGCATAGCGATAGTGGATACGCGCGGCAGCCTGCCAGACGCTGGCTGTCCGCAATACGAGTTGATCGCCTA
>JBDUBN010000576.1:0-1824 GCA_040004085.1 Novosphingobium sp. | reverse complement strand
CTGATGGCGCTGTCCAACAAGTTCGGCCCGATGCTGCTGACCACCGGCAACAAAAGCGAAATGAGCGTCGGCTATGCGACGATCTATGGCGATATGGCGGGCGGCTATAACCCGTTGAAAGATGCCTATAAAATGACGGTGTTCGCCATCGCCAAATGGCGCAACGAGCACCGCCCTCGCATCGGACTGGGACCGGACGGCCCGGTCATGCCGGAAAACATCATTACCAAACCGCCCAGCGCCGAACTGCGCCCCGACCAGAAGGATTCGGACTCCCTGCCCGAATACCCGGTGCTCGACGCCATCCTGCTGGGTCTGGTCGAACACGAAAAAAGCGTCGCGCAACTGGTGACCGAGGGGTTCGACCACGATGTCGTCGTGCGGATCGAACGGTTGCTCAATCTGGCCGAATACAAGCGCCGCCAAGCGCCGCCGGGGGTCAAGCTGAGCAGCCGCAACTTCGGCCGCGACCGCCGCTATCCCATCACTCATGCGTTTCGGAGCGCGTAAGTTGCGGCTGGTCTCCCGGGTAAAAGGTGGCGGCTATTTGGTATCGACGATCAGCGTATTCCTGCTCGCCATTCCGGGCTGGAAATCGGCCAGCGAGAACCCTGCGATGATGGCGGCGATGATCGCGGGCATTGTCCTGTCGATTGGCGGAATGGCGCTGCGCTGGCATTCGCACCGGCTGGAACAGCACGATAGAGAGCACAAATAAATGACCGTCGTTACCCGTTTCGCCCCCTCGCCCACGGGCATCCTGCATGTCGGCAACGTCCGCACCGCGCTGCATAACTGGATGCTGGCCAAGAAGGCGGGCGGGCGCTTTCTGCTGCGCATCGACGATACCGACGTGGCGCGCAGCCGAGAGGAACATGTCGAGGCGATCCGCGCCGATCTGGCATGGCTGGGACTGGTTCCCGACGGTGAGGAGCGACAATCGGCGCGCTTCGACTTGTACGAGCGCGAATTCGCGCGGCTGGTGGCCAGCGGCCGGGTTTACCGCTGTTACGAAACCGCGCAGGAACTCGATTTGAAGCGCAAGGTCCTGCTCGGGCGCGGGCTGCCGCCGATCTACGACCGCGCGGCGCTGAATCTGACCGAGGCGGACCATGCGGCCAAGGCGGCGGCGGGCGAAACGCCGCACTGGCGCTTCCTGCTGGACCGCGACGAGGCTATCGAGTGGCACGACGGCGTGCGCGGTCCGCAGCATTTTGATGCGCACCAGATGTCCGACCCGGTGATCCGCCGCGCCGATGGATCGTGGCTGTATATGCTGCCGTCGGTGATTGACGATATCGCCATGGGCGTCACCCAAGTGCTGCGCGGTGAGGATCACGTGTCCAACACCGCGACACAGCGGCAGATGTTCACCGCACTGGGCGCGGTGCCGCCCGAGTTCGCGCACGAGGCGTTGCTGGTTGGCAGCGAGGGCAAGCTGTCCAAGCGGCTTGGCTCGCTGGGGATAGCCGAACTGCGCGAGGCTGGGATCGAGCCCGAGGCGCTGGTGGCGCTGCTGGCCCGCCTTGGCACATCGCAGCCGGTGGAACCAATTGCCGACCGCGCCGAACTGATCGCCGGATTTGACCTCAGCCACTTTGGCCGCGCTCCGGCCCGGTTTGACGAGGCGGAACTGCACCGGCTCAACGCCGCGATTGTCCACCGCCTGCCCTTCGCCCGCGTTGCGCACTTGTTACCCCAGGGCATGGGGGAGGACGGGTGGGAAGCGATTCGGCCCAATCTCGCGCATATTTTGGAGGCGGCGGAGTGGTGGGCGATTGTCACCGGCCCGATTGCCCCCGCACCAACCGACGACGACGACCG